>NZ_SJDU01000066.1 GCF_005518285.1 Brachyspira catarrhinii
AAGCGAAATAACGGGGTTAAGTATTGAAGAAGTCCGCAATCTGCGTCCAGACTGAGAAAAACTTTAATTTTTTAACTAAAATATTTTATTAGATTTATTTTTAACGATTGCAAAATATATACTATCTTATATAATAACATAATATAAAATGTAAATTTATAATAACGGTGTAGGTAATCTCTTAAATATATGTCCAAACTGAAAAATAACGATGACAATTTAAAAAAATTCAAAACCCTAAAAAAAGAAAAAAACGAATCTGTAGGCGATTATGCCGTTCGAGTTATCGAATATAATATAATAAATATGTCGCTTCCGCCCGGGACTTTTATAAGCGAAAAAATAATAAGCGATATGCTCGACATAAGCAGAACTCCCGTTAGAGAGGCTTTTTCAAGATTGGAGAAAGCAAATTTCATAGAAATCTATCCCCAAAAAGCGAGCAGAGTTTCTTTGATAGATATCGATATAATAGACGAAACAAGTTTTATAAGAAGAACTTTAGAAAAAGAAATAATTAAAACGGTTTGTGAGAAACATTCGGTTGAAGATTTAAATCTATTAAGCGATAATATATCTCAATATAAGAAAAATATGAAAAATGACGATTTATATAAATTATTAAATATAGACAATAATTTTCATAAAATATTATTTTTGATAGCAAATAAAAAACTCACTTACAATATAATCAAAGATTCAATAAAACATTTTAACAGAGAAAGAATATTCAATATTATGGAAATGGATAGAAGCAGAATTTTAAAAGAACATCAAGATATATTTCAAGCAATTAAAGAAAAAAATTCTAAAAAAGCGATTTCTTTAATTGAAACTCATTTAACTCATGTAACCGAAGATTTGGAATTTTTAAAAAGTAAATTTCCAAATTATTTTAAAGATTGATTTATCTTTTTACATCCAACTTTTCGGAACTTTCCATAAGAGATATTACCTCTTCTTTCGTAGTTAAATTCCAGTCGCCAGGGATAGTATGCTTTATACAAAACGCCGCGGTAGCAAATTCCAAAACATATTGATAATCTTTAAACATATTCAAACCCGAAAGTATTCCCGCCGCAAAAGAATCGCCCGTTCCTATTCTGTCTACTATATTCGTAATATTGTATTTTTTAGATTTATAAAGATTTTTATTATTATAAAGCAAAGCGGATATATTATTATGATTAGAATTTATAGTTTCTCTTCTCGTTGTTATAACGGTTTCAAGCGAATATTTTTCAATCAGTTTATTCATTATCATTTTATAATCTTCATCTCTTATATCGGAATCCACGTCCACATCGCTGTCGACTCCCAATATTTTTATCGCATCGTATTCGTTTGCAAATACTATATCGGAGTATTTAACTATTTCGGGCATAACCTCTTCGATTTTTTTGCCGTATTTCCATAATTTTTTTCTATGATTAATATCGCAAGAAACTTTTATATTTCTTTTCTTAGCTTCTTTAACCGCGTATAAAGTCAAATCGGCGGCGCTTTGAGTAAGGGCGGGAGTGACTCCGCTTACATGAAAATAAGAAGAGTTGTCAAAAACTTTATCCCAATCGAAATCTTTTATACTCGCTTCCGAAATCGAAGAATGTTCTCTATCGTAAATAATATTCGAAGTTCTGTAATTATTTCCTTTGTCTACAAAATATATTCCTAATCTTTTTCCTCCCCAAGCTATAGCGGAAGTATCGACTTTATGACTTAAAAGTAATTCTTCAACTTTATGCCCTATCGCGTTATTGGGAAGCATTGTTATATATCTACTGTTTAATCCAAATATTGAGGCAAGAACGCAAATATTAGCCTCGACTCCTCCAAAAGTCGCGTTTAATTTTAACGATTGAAAAAGCCTCTCGTTATCTATAGACGAAAGACGCAACATAATTTCTCCAAATCCTACTATATAAGACATAATAATCTCCTTAAATAATTTATTGATATACTAATATTTTAGTAAATTTATCAATATTTGTCAAATAAAAAATTATATATTTAGATTGAATTTGTATAAACTTAATGATAAAATAAAATTATATTATTATTTGTAGTATTATATTATTTAGAATAAAATTTAAACATTATTTTTTATTTTTTAGAAAATATTAATTAAGAAAAAATAAAATAATTTAAGGAGAATAAAAATATGGAATTCCATAATGAATTTGATAAAGAATTTTATGAAAAATTTTCTAACGGACTTTACGAGCCTCGTTTTGAACATGACGCTTGCGGTATCGGAGCTGTCGCGAATATTAAAGGAGAAGCGAGCCATAAAGTAATTTGCGACTCTTTGGAAATTTTGATGCAGCTCGAACATAGAGGAGGAACGGGAAGCGAAGAAAATACGGGAGACGGAGCGGGAATACTTATACAAATTCCTCATGATTTTTTTGCCACTCAAGAATTCGATTTTGAACTTCCCAAAAAAGGAGATTACGCCGTAGCTTTCATGTTTCTATCTCCAAATTTTGAAGCGAAAGAAGAAGGCAAGAAAATATTTTTGGAAGGATTAAAAGAAAAAGGATTGGAATTTTTAGGTTTTAGAAAAGTTCCCGTAAATTCGAGCGATATTGGAATAACCGCTTTTAAGACTATGCCGTATTTTTTGCAAGCATTCGTAAAGCGTCCGAAAAATATTAAAGCGGGATTAGATTTTGAAAGACTAATATATTCGGCTCGAAGAATAATTGAAAAAAAGGCTTCCAATGTGAGCAAGTTTTATATTTGTTCTTTTTCGTCTCGAACTATAGTTTATAAGGGAATGCTACTTTCCACTCAATTAAGCGATTTCTATTTGGATTTCAAAGATATAAATATGAAGTCGGCGATAGCTTTGGTTCATTCTAGATTTTCGACAAACACTTTTCCAAGTTGGGAGAGAGCGCATCCAAACCGATATATGATTCACAACGGAGAGATAAATACGATAAGAGGAAATGTCGATTCGATAATAGCGCGAGAGGGACTTTTTAAGAGCGATTATTTTGAAGATTTGAAAGAAATTTTCCCCGTGATAGCGAGAGAAAGCAGCGATTCGGCTATGTTTGACAATACTTTGGAATTTTTAGCCTTAAACGGAAGAAGTCTCGAAGAAGCTTTTATGATGATGATACCAGAACCTTGGCATAGAAATAAAAATATGAATCCTAAAAAGAGAGCGTTTTACGAATATAATTCCACTTTAATGGAGCCTTGGGACGGACCCGCCGCAATAATATTTACGGACGGAGAGGTTATGGGAGCGAGTCTCGATAGAAACGGTTTTCGTCCTTCTCGTTATTATATCACAAATGATGATTTTTTAATTTTATCTTCCGAAACTGGAGCGCTTAAAATTGACGAAAGCAGAATCAAAGCGAAAAAAAGATTGGAGCCTGGAAAACTTTTGCTTGTAGACACTAAAAAAGGAAAAGTGATTTCGGACGAAGAGATTAAACTTCATTATGCAAGCGCAAAACCTTACGAAAAATGGCTTAAAAATATGGTTCATTTGGGAGATATTTCAAGCAAAGGCTATAAACATGATTTTTTGGATGAGAAAGAAATTTTGCAACTTCAAAGAGTTTTCGCTTGGAATTATGACGAATTAAAACAGAGCGTGGAAGCTATGGCTTCGAGCGGAAAGGAAAATTTAGCTTCGATGGGAGTCGACACTCCATTGGCGGTTTTAAGCGAAAGCTATCAGCCTTTATTCAATTATTTCAAACAGCTTTTCGCTCAAGTGACAAATCCTCCTCTCGATGCGATAAGAGAAGAGATAATAACCTCGACAAGAGTATATTTGGGAAGAGAAGGAAATTTATTAAAACCAGACGAAAGTAATTGCAAGAGAGTGGAACTTCATTATCCGATTATATCGAACGAAGAATTATATAAAATAAGAAATCTCAAAAATTTTAAAGTCAAAGAATTTTCTATTCTTTTCGATTATGAGAAAAAAACTTTGGAAGATGCTTTGGAAGAACTTTTTATAAATGTCGAAAACGAAATTAAAAAAGGAGCTTCGATAATAATTTTAAGCGACATTGGAGTAAACGAAAAACAAAGTTATATTCCTTCGTTTATCGCGGTCGCTGGTTTGCATAATCATTTGATTAGAAAAAATTTGAGAACACACGCGAGCATAATTATAAACACGGGAGAGGTGAGAGAGATTCACCATTTCGCATGTTTGCTCGGATACGGAGCTACGGTAATTTGTCCTTATTTGGTTTACGAAAGCATTAACGATTTAATAAGAAGGGAAGCTATAAAATTAGATTATAAAAAAGCGGAACAGAATTTTATAAAAGCATCCGTTGCGGGAATAGTAAAAATCGCTTCAAAAATGGGAGTTTCCACTTTGCAAAGTTATAGCGGAGCGCAAATTTTCGAATGTTTGGGATTAAGTAAAAAATTAGTCGATAAATATTTTTCCGATACGATAACGAGAATTGAAGGAATAGACATCGAAGATATTAACGAAGAGTTGATTAATTTGCATAAAAAAACTTTTGCCACTCGAATAAGCGCTCTCGAACCGAAAGGAATACATGGATTTAGAAGCGGAAGAGAAGAGCATATAATAGACCCGCTTGTGATATTTCATTTGCAGGAAGCATGCAAATTTAAAGATTATAAAAGATTCAAAAAATATTCTTCTTTGGTAGATAGTAAAATAATAAAACTTCGCGATTTGATGGAATTCGACACAAGCGAAGCGATAAACATTGAAAGAGTCGAACCCGTAGAAAATATAATAAAAAGATTCAAAACGGGGGCTATGAGTTACGGCTCGATATCGAAAGAAGCGCATGAATGCATAGCGATAGCGATGAACAGACTCGGAGCAAAATCGAATTCAGGAGAAGGCGGAGAAGACGAAGAGAGATTCAAAATTGACGAAAACAGAAACGATAAATGTTCGGCGATTAAGCAAGTGGCATCGGGAAGATTCGGAGTCGATATTAATTATTTGGTAAACGCTAAAGAAATTCAAATTAAAGTGGCACAGGGAGCTAAACCTGGAGAAGGCGGACAGCTTATGGGATTTAAGGTTTATCCTTGGATTGCGAAAGCGAGGAATTCCACCCCTGGAGTTACTCTCATATCTCCTCCTCCTCACCATGATATTTATTCCATAGAAGATTTGGCTCAATTAATATTCGATTTGAAAAACGCTAATAATAAAGCTCGCATATCGGTAAAACTTGTAAGCGAAGCGGGAGTAGGAACTATTGCGGCGGGAGTGGCGAAAGCGGGAGCTAATTCGATACTTATATCTGGTTATGACGGAGGAACGGGAGCGAGTCCGAGAACTTCAATTCCAAACGCGGGACTTCCATGGGAATTAGGGCTTGCCGAAACTCATCAAACTTTGATTTTAAATAATTTGAGAGACAGAGTGAGAATAGAAACGGACGGAAAACTTATGACGGGACGCGATTTGGCTATAGCGGCGCTTTTGGGAGCGGAAGAATTCGGATTTGCAACGGCGCCTCTTATCGCGATAGGATGCTCGATGATGAGAGTTTGTCATCTTAATACTTGCCCTTTCGGAATAGCGACTCAAGATACCGTTTTAAGAGATAGATTCAAAGGCACGCCAGAAAAAGTGGAAAATTTTATGCTTTTTGTCGCCGAAGAATTAAGAGAATATATGGCAAAGTTGGGTTTTGAAAAATTGGACGATATGATTGGAAGAACGGACAAACTCCATAAAAAAAATAATCTTTCGGGCAAACATGCAAAAGTCAATTTGGACAGAATATTAAAATCGCTTCCGACTTATAACAGAACGGCTCAATATTTTAAAGGTTTTAAGGATAATAAACTTGAAAAAACGATGGATTATAGAATATTGATTCCTCTTTGCGAAACGGCTCTTAAAAAAGGAAAAAATATTAAATTAAGCCTCGAAGTCAATAATCAAAGCAGGGCGTTTGCAACGATGCTTTCAAGCGAGATTACGAGACAATACGGAAAAAACGCTCTTAAAGAAGATACGATTCAAATTACCGCGACTGGACATGCGGGAAACAGTTTCGGCGCTTTTTTATGCAAAGGAATAAAACTTGAAATTGTGGGCGACACAAACGATTATTTGGGAAAAGGTTTGAGCGGCGGAAAAATAATAGCGAAGATTCCAAACAATGCAAAATTTAAAGCGGAAGAAAATATTATTTCTGGAAACGCATGTTTATACGGAGCGACAAGCGGAGAAGTTTATTTGGATGGAATTGCGGGAGAGAGATTCTGCGTTCGTAATTCGGGAGCGAAAGCCGTTGTCTTGGGAACGGGAGTTCATGGCTGCGAATATATGACGGGCGGATTAGTCGCCGTTTTGGGAGATATAGGAATAAACTTTGCGGCGGGAATGAGCGGAGGAGTCGCTTATATTTACGGCAGACATAACGAGGCAAATGTGAATATGGAACTTGTGGAAATTTTGGAACTTACCAAAGAAGACGAAAAAGAACTTAAGTCGGTTATAAAGGAACATATAAATTTAACGGGTTCTAAACGGGCTAAAGAAATTATGTCAAAATTCAAACCGTCAGATTTTTTTAAGGTTATGCCGAGAGATTATAAGAATATGCTAGCTATGATAGAGTCTTGCAAGGGAGAAGAAAATCCCGAACTTGCGGCGTTTTTGAAATTAAGCAAAAGCGTGAAATAAAATCATAAATTTTGCAAATAATAATATATAATAATTAGAGATAAAATAAAATTTAAGGAGTAAAAAATGACTTTTTTAGAATTAGCGGAAGAGGTTTTAAAAACTGCTAAAGAACCTCTTACTTATAGAGAAATTTGGGAAATTGCCATATCTCAAGGATTAGATAAAAAAGTTGGGAGTAAAGGCAAAACACCTACGGATACTTTGTCATCAAGAATATATACAGACTTGAAAGAAAAAAGCGATTCAAAATTTTGCATTACAAGTAAACGCCCCACTACTTTTTGGCTTAAATCCAGAGAAGATGAAGTTAAAAATATAATTATTCAAGCTTCAACTATTCCAAAAGTTCCAACTAAAATAGTATCATTTCATGAAAGAGATTTGCATCCTTTATTAGTTAAATTTTTGTTTGAAAGCGAAGAATTTGATTTATACTGTAAGACGATTTATCATGAAAATAGTAAAAAAGGAGAAAAAGGTAAGGATAAATGGAATTATCCCGATATTGTCGGAATTCATTTTCCTTTTGACGATTATAAAAAAGAAACTCTTGGTTTGCTTAAAAATTTAAATAAACAAAGTTGCAAAATTTATTCGTTTGAAATAAAAAAAAGTATCACTTGGTCGGATATAAAAGAATATTATTTTCAGGCAGTTTCAAATTCAAGTTGGGCTAACGAGGGCTATCTTGTAGTATTTGAAAATATTGAAGCCGATATTTTTAGCGAACTTATTAGATTAAACGCCAGCTTTGGAATAGGAATAATTCAGCTTGAAATAGATTCAAGTTCAAAGGTAATTTTACCAGCAAGGCAAAGAAATTTAGATATGCAAACACTCGATATGCTTGTAGAAAAGAATAAAAATTTCAAAGATTTTATAGACGATGTTAATAAAGACATAAACGCTAACGATAAATTTCGTATAGCCAAAGATAGATACGATAAAATTTTAAATGACGATGAACTTGAAAAATATATTGAAGATAAAAAGATAAGTAAGTAAGGAGGATTAAAATGGGTAATCCGCGAGGTTTTTTAGATTTTAAAA
The DNA here is from genome assembly GCF_005518285.1 of Brachyspira catarrhinii. Classification (GTDB taxonomy): domain Bacteria; phylum Spirochaetota; class Brachyspiria; order Brachyspirales; family Brachyspiraceae; genus Brachyspira; species Brachyspira catarrhinii. Next base: position 7,730 of record NZ_SJDU01000066.1, read on the forward strand.
GAGTGGAGTTAATAAAACTCGAACCAGAAGAGAGAATAAAAAATTATAAAGAGTTTAGCGAATTGCCGAGCAAAAAACAACAGGAAGCGCAGGGAGGACGATGTATGAATTGCGGAGTGCCTTTCTGTCAAGTTGGAAAAATGGAAGAAAGAAAAGAAATCGGATGTCCGCTAAAAAATCTTATTCCCGAATGGAACGATTTGATTTATAAAGGACTTTGGAAAGAAGCTTATAATCGTCTAACTCTTACGAATCCGTTTCCAGAAATTACTGGAAGAGTCTGCCCCGCTCCTTGCGAAGATAGTTGCGTTTGCGCCATAAACGGAGAGAGCGTGACTATAAAAAATAACGAGCTTTCGATAATAGAAAACGCTTTCAAAGAGAATTGGGTAAATCCCATAACGATAAATAAAAAAAATAAAAAAGAAAAAAAAGTGGCGATTATAGGAAGCGGTCCTGCGGGACTTTCATGCGCCTACAATTTGAATATTATGGGTTATGATGTCGAAGTTTTTGAAAGAAGCGACAGAGCGGGAGGACTTTTGATTTATGGAATTCCCTATATGAAACTTGATAAAAATATTTTAAAAAGAAGATTGGACTATTTGGAAAAAAGCGGAATAAAATTCAAAACGAATCAAAATATCAATACGAAAAATAAAGCTCAAAAATTAGCCGAAGAATTTGACGCGATAGTTTTAGCCACGGGAGCGAGCGAGCCGAAAGATTTAAAAATCGAAGGAAGAGATTTAAAAGGAATAATGTTTGCGGTTGATTTTTTAACCAAAAACACAAAAAGTTTATTTGAAAAAGGGCATGGAGAAGAAATCGCAAAAGATAAAGACATTCTTATAATCGGAAGCGGAGATACGAGCGTTGATTGCGCCGCCGTTGCCGTTCGTCATGGAGCGAAAA
>NZ_SJDU01000657.1 GCF_005518285.1 Brachyspira catarrhinii
TTTAAACGATATGGTGGCTCAAGTATTGAAAGAAGCTTTCTCTCAAATGGTGGGTTCTTCCGACAGCGCTTTAACATCAAGATTCGGAGGAAATTTTAGTAATTCGCCTGTAGAAACTTCGGTATTGGAAGACGCTTCAACCGTTAATATTGCGGGCAGTTTGGCTATAGTAAACGGAACGGCTTCGATAGAGGGAGAATTTGAAAACGCTCCTTATGTGTTTGCGATGGAACTTCCTCTTTTGCAATCTCTAATAGCAAACGGAAAATCTGCTGGAAATAATCCTTCAGGCAATTCTGGAAACGGGAATTCCAATAATCAAGAATTTGAGCCAACGAATCAGCTTGGAATTCAGCATGCGGAGTTCAATTCGTTAATGCCTGCGGCGGATATTCAAGGAACGGGAAATATCGGCTTGCTCATGGATGTAACGATGAATATGACGGTGGAACTTGGAAGAGCCACTATGACTATTCGCGATATATTGGGGCTTGGCGAAGGTTCTATTATCGAGCTTCAAAAATTGGCGGGAGAGCCTGTCGACTTACTCGTTAATGGAAAACTCATAGCGAAAGGCGAGGTTGTGGTTATAGACGAAAACTTTGGAGTTCGCGTAACGGATATTATAAATCCTATGGAAAGATTAAGAAATAAAGCTACAAAATAGCCTATAAGTCATAAAATCAAAAGCGAGATTATTTTATTAATCTCGTTTTTAATTTTAAATAAAATAATTATTATTAATTATTATTTAGTAAAAAACTCAAAAGTATTTATTCGCTATTACATTATATATTTGT
>NZ_SJDU01000658.1 GCF_005518285.1 Brachyspira catarrhinii
TATTAAAATCAATAATATTTTGATTTCAAAAAACATACAGGGAATAAATCAGTTTAATATATTTTATAAACAAAATAAAAAATCTATAGACGTATTATTTTTTGGAAGCAGCAGAGTATTTTGGGGTATTAATCCTGCAATATTATACAAAGATTATGGAATATCATCATATAATTTATCTACTTCTGTAACTCCATTTTGGCAAATATATTTTACTATAAAAGAATCATTGAAGACTCAGAAACCAAAACTTGTAGTTATAGAAGCCTATACTACAGTGTTTGGAAATGAATATCAATCTAAGGGACATATATTAAATTTTATTTCTGCTTTAAAAATATCAAAATTAAAAATAGATGCAGTTAAAGTCAGTGTTCCAAAAAATGAACGGGATAAATATTTTAATTTATTATGTCAATATCATGATAGATATTCTCTTTTAAAAAAGAATGATTTTATAAATGATAGTAGTATGCAATATTTTAAAGGATTTTCTTATATATATGGAACAGTTGGAAATACCACATATAATACTAATTATTTAGTAACAGGTTATTTAAAACTTTATACAAAAACAGAGGAATATTACAGAAAAACTATAGAATTGGTAAAAAAATACGATATTCCCATTTTAATAATTATATCTCCATATATTAATGCTCCATGGACCAGTTACAATAGAAAAATATTTAATAGTGCTGAAAAGATAGCTATAGAATACAATGTACCTTTTATTGATTTTAATTTGTATTATTATGATTATAATTTAAATTTTGATAGAGACTTTCAAGATTGGACT
>NZ_SJDU01000659.1 GCF_005518285.1 Brachyspira catarrhinii
ACTTGTCAGTATAGTATGTTTTAGAGTTTTTGTCAAGCTTTTTTGCAACTTTTTTTAATCGCATGAAATTCTACAATAGCCTTAAACTTTCTATACAGCTTCAAACTCTCTATACATATTATAACAAATTTAAAAAATTTGTCAACACTTTTTTTATTAAAAAAGCAAATTTTTTTAAAAAAATTTTAGGTTAATTTGTATTTTTAGTAAAATTCGTAAAAAAATGAAAAAAATATGGTGAAATTAATTAAATAAAGTTAGCAAATTTCTGTCATCGCCGTTGCCGAAGGCACGCAAAGCGAGGCGCACAGCGTGTGCGAGCGTCAGCGTGGCAATCTATAATTTCAATCTATCTCATGCGCGTAAGCCATCTTAAACATAGAAACTTCGTCAAATTGTTTCGCTATAAATTGTATTCCTATCGGCATATTGTTTTTATCTACTCCGCAAGGAACGCTCATAGCTGGAAGTCCTACCAAATTTATATTTGAAGTATAACTGTCCGCCAAAAAACTTAAAGCGCTGTCTGTTTTATCTCGCGTTCCCAAAAGTCCCGCCGTCACTGGAGAGGATGGAGAGATTATAACATCGACTTTTTTAAATGCGTTGTCAAAATCCATTTGCATTAATTTTCTTACTTTCAATGCATGCTGATAATGAGTGTAGAAAAATCTTTTTCCCGTTATCAAAGTTCCGAATAATATTCTCGCTCTCGTTTCAAATGCAAGTCCAACGCTCCTTGAAGTATAATAATATTCGTCCAAATTAAAATCGCCTTTTGGATGATAGCCGTATCTT
>NZ_SJDU01000660.1 GCF_005518285.1 Brachyspira catarrhinii
TGAGCATAAAAACAGAGATAGATGAGACAGCAAATATTATTAAAGATATTAGTTCTGCCGCATTAGAACAGCAGTCAGGAGTAGCACAAGTAAATAAAGCAGTAATGGAAATGGACTCTATAACTCAGGAGAATGCTGCATTAGTAGAAGAGTCTACAGCTTCATCGCTTGCTTTATATGATGATGCTAAAGAACTTCATTCAGTTATGAGTTTCTTTAGAATAGAAAAATAATATTAGTTTTTTATTACTTTAAGTAAAAAATTGAAGTGATATTATAAAATTAAAGTGTTGGTAGGCATAATTAAATTTTTAAATTTTAATTACAACTCCCACCCTTTAAGATTTTTTATTTAATTATAAAATTATAATTTAGCTTTATTTTTTTACTAAATCATAAAATAAAGCACCCGCCCGAGTGTTATTTAAAATTTTAGATTTTATTAACGCACGTTTAATAAAATCTTATATATAGCGAAATTTTAAATTCATAATTAATGTATAGTTATAGCTTCGCTTTGCGTGCGTAATATCGTTATTTAAATAACAATAAAAAATTGATAAACTTAAAAAATATCTATTTACAAATTAAAAATAATTATTATAATATTATTAACCTAAGTGAGTAACTATTGATGTTTATCATAAAGGTATTTAAAATTTATATTAATCTGATTTATTAGCCTATGGAAAATAATAGAATTGCTGTTGTAGGAATAATAGTAGAAAAAACAGAAAATGTTTCAAAAGTTAATGAAATTCTTCATGATTACAGTGATTTTATTATAGGAAAGATGG
>NZ_SJDU01000661.1 GCF_005518285.1 Brachyspira catarrhinii
ATAAAATGTAATTATAAAAGTTTGTAAGTAAGTTTTGATTAAATATTTAATTAAATAAAAAAGCCTGCCCATAATATTTTATGGACAGGCTTAGTTTTTATTAATATTTATTAATTTTTCTTTAATGTAACAGTACCGCTGTTATCTGGTTTAGTATAAGCAGCTGTTCCATCACCATTAAACACTATTTTATGTTCTTCCACTTTTGCTGTATCATTAATATATCTATGGTCATATATTGTTAGATTATTTCCGTTTAATATGGCACTAGGGTTCATTAAGTCAGCTGGTGTTATAACAGCATTAGCTTCATCAACTGTTAGTGTTATACTTCCTTCTGAATATGTACCAGCATAAGGTGTTAATAAATCAGATTTTCTCATTGTGGATGTCTGTTCTATATTATTTATTAATATACTAGCGATTGCTCTATTTGCCTCAATAATAAAATTATATTTAGCTTCTGGGAATTCAAGAGTTAATACATTTCCATTTAATGAACATCTTATTTTACTTACATAATCTTTTACAGAATATAAATATATATTTCCTTTATCATCTATTGTAAATAAATACTCTTTTGTTATTTCTGTATCAGTATCTCCTCCATATACATAATAATTTCCAGCATATTTACCTGCCTGACTAATTGTAGTTACTATATCATATCCGCTAAGTGTAGTAAAGTTTTCTTTAGTAAATACCATTTTATAAAATTCTTGAATTGAATTATCAGAAAAGTTTAATATTTCTATATGAGGATTCCAATCACTGCCATATTGTGAAGATTG
>NZ_SJDU01000662.1 GCF_005518285.1 Brachyspira catarrhinii
ATGACTAAAGATATACCGATACTTATAACCGCTGTTACCGACCCTGCCGATTCAAAATTGGTTGCCGACAATAATGTGCCAGGAGGAAATGTTACGGGAACTTCCGATTTAACTCCAGTCGAATCTCAAATAGAATTACTAACGGAAATTACTCCTAATATAAAAACTGTCGGACTTTTATACTGCTCGAGTGAACAAAATTCCGTATTTCAAATAAATATGGCTAAAAGAAAATTGGATTCTATGGGAATAAAACATATCGATTTAACCGTTTCAAATCCTAACGAAATTCAACAAGTTTTGCAAAGTGCAATCGGAAAAGTTGAAGCAGTTTATACTCCTACAGACAATATGATTGCGGCGGGAATGGCTACCGTAGCTTTAGTCGCAGAACCAGCCAAACTTCCCGTAGTTTGCGGCGAAGGAGGAATGACTATGCTCGGCGGAACGGCTACTTACGGAATAAGTTATTATGAGCTTGGAAAATTAACTTCGATTCAAGCGGTTTCTATTTTGAAAGGCGAAAAAAATCCAGCGGAAATGCCGATAGAATATTTGCAAAAATTTGATTTGATTGTCAATACGAATATGGTCGAAGCTATTGGTTTGACTATTCCAGAATCTTTGTATAATCAATAATTAAAATTTCTAAAAATAAGGATTATTAATTAATGTTTGAAGGAATTTTTCTCGCTATTCAAGGAGCGGCTTCTCAAGGAATAATTTGGGGAATAATGACTCTCGGAGTTTATATAACTTTTAAGGTTTTGGATTTTCAAATCGGA
>NZ_SJDU01000663.1 GCF_005518285.1 Brachyspira catarrhinii
TTTGAAGGATATAATTTGGAGGACTTAAATCTTTGAAAACGGTTGAACAAATGGCTAATAAAAGAGGCGTTAGTATAGAACAAATTTACGGGAAGGTGGAATAATGTCTAAAGTGGTTATAAAATTAATTAAATCTCCCATAGGTTATGAAAAATCTCAAAGAGACACGGTTGTAGCTTTGGGTTTTAAAAAGAGAAGAAGAATAGTCGAGCATGAAGATACTCCTCAAATAAAGGGAATGATAAATAAAATTTCGCATCTTCTTAAAGTAGAATATAAATGAGGGTTTAATAGATGGCACAGGAAAATACAAAAATTTTAAACGCTCCAAAAGGTTCGAGTAAGAAACCTCATAGAGTAGGGCGCGGACAAGGTTCTGGTTGGGGATGCACCGCGGGAAGAGGAGATAAAGGCGCACAATCTCGAGCGGGATATAGCAGGAGAGCTGGTTTTGAAGGCGGACAGATGCCTTTGCATAGAAGAATTCCAAAAAGCGGTTTCAATAATTCGGCGTTTAGAAAATCGGTAAATATTATTAATGTTGGAGAATTGGATTCTATAGGTTCGGAGATATCGAGAGAAACTTTGCTTAAATTAGGATATTTATCTTCAAATAGAGATTATATAAAACTTCTTTCAATGGGCGAGGTTAAAAACGCTATTACTATAACTGTCGATATGGCGAGTAAAAAAGCTATAGAAAAGATTGAAAAATCGGGCGGTAAAGTTATAATAAACGAAAGAAAAAAATATATTAGAGAGAAAAAAGATATTAAATCTTAAT
>NZ_SJDU01000664.1 GCF_005518285.1 Brachyspira catarrhinii
AATTGTATTAATAAAAAAGTATAAAATAAAAACTATTCATTAATACAATTTATAAACCTAATACATTAATTAATTATTTTATGAATCTAATTCTTTTTCATACTCTTCAAATATGTATTTAACAAAATATTTCACAGCATTCTCATAACTTTTAATATTTATTTGATTATCTTTTTTTCCTCCAAGAATTGAAGAATTCATAATTGGCAAAAATTGATTAGGTTCCTCATTTTCTATACCGCTTATACTTTCTATAATATCATCAGTATCTATAGAATAATCTTCAGGAAAATCATAAATATCTATTATATTTTTATCTTTTTTAGTAATCATCTTTTGTACATTTGCTCCGCTTGGCATGCTTGCAATTTTTTTCTTATCCAAAACTATTTCTCTTTTAATAAGTTCTTCTTCATTTAAAGCTTTATTTTCTAAAAGAAAGTTTACTATATTATTTACACAATCTCCCATAGGATTAGCCAATGCATTACTGTCAGGATTATCAATAATTATATTGAATTTATCTTTTTTCTTAATCAAAGTAAATTTCAAATTGTCATTATCAAAAGTTGATTTATTTAAATCATAATTTCTTACTGTTTTGAACCCAAATTTTCTAACTGCTTTAATGAAAACATCTTCATTGATATTATTATCAATTAAAATTACTGTTATTTTTTCTTTCATATTAATATTCTCCTTTTTTTAAAATTATTTTTTTACTGTTCAGCAAAAGGGTTATACTGTTCCTGTTTTAATTTAGGTATAGGTTTGCCTTTTGAGG
>NZ_SJDU01000665.1 GCF_005518285.1 Brachyspira catarrhinii
AATATATGCATCTTTATAAATTGTGATTTTTCGCATAAATCGTAAGTGTAGTTAAAATCGTTATTGTCTTCGCTCGGAAAGCCTACCATAACATCCGCGCTTATCGACATATTTAAATTTGCTTTATATAATTTTTCTATTATATTCAAATAATTTCCTCTCGTGTATCTTCTATTCATTAATTTCAAAATTTTATCGCTTCCAGATTGCAAAGGAATATGCGCGTGCGGACAGAGAACATCGGAATTTTTAAATAAACTTATAAGCTCATAGTCAAAATAAATCGGCTCTACGGAAGAAAGCCTTATTCTTATTCCAAGTTTTGAAGAAACCTCGATTATATTTTTTACTATTTGATTGAACTTTATTTCGTTATTGTAGTTGTAAGAACCCAAATTTAATCCCGTCAAAACAATTTCTTTATAACCGTATTCATGGGCGATTTTTAACGCATCGTAAATTTTTTTAGGCTCAACGCTTCTATGTTTTCCTCTCACTCTCGCCACTATGCAATAGGAACAAAAAACTTCGCAACCGTCTTGAATTTTTAAATAAGCTCTGCTCTGCTCTTGCGGAAAAAATATCGGATTTTTAAATTCGTTATTATAATTTTTTGCTAAAGAGTTAAATATTATTTGCGAGGCTTCTTCTTTTTTCTCGTTCGGAATTATAGTTATATTTTCTTTACAAAATAAATTTTCATTATTCTCTTTGTTATATTTTTTTGAAACATAGCAGCCAATTAAGAAAATTTTTTTTTGAGATATATTTTCAAGTTTG
>NZ_SJDU01000666.1 GCF_005518285.1 Brachyspira catarrhinii
AGCTTCTCGCCATTTTCTTATTGGTATCCACCATTCTATTTTTTCTATATTTCTATAATCAATTGCATCTATTGTAATTCTTATCCCAAAAACAACTATTTGTAATTTTGAGCTATTAGGATATATACCAAAAAATTTGAAATAATTACTTTTAAATCTTATATCTTCATAATCATAAAATTTTTTCTTTATCATAGTTTTGCAGTCATAGACTCTTCAAAAAAACAATGTGTATATTGATAATATTTCCAATAATCATATAAAAAATATGCATTTGAGCAATCTTTCTTCCATTGTTTAGAACAAACAAAATGTATAATTACTGCTTCTTCATAATTTGGTTTATCATATTTATGATTATAATCTTTAAATAGAAAAAAATTCCATTTTCTATCTATTATTTTTACTTTATCTTTAAATATATAGTTTAATACATCTTAATCTATTAATTTCAATTTATGTAAATTATTAATAAAATATGCATAGAACTCTTTTGCTGTATTTGTTTTTATACATAACTCATTGTTAAATAATATAACTCCAGAATTAAAATATGTTCTATTATTTCCTATTTCTATTAATTCTTTATGTTCTTTATATATATTATATATGGATCTTTAATAACTAAAGTATAATAATTATTTATATTTATACTAAATAATTCTTTTAAACTTCCAGTAATTATTATATCAGAATCTAAGTACAAAACAGCACTTGTTTAAGTTTTTTAAATAGATATTTTTTACATCTATTATAATATAACAAAAAAGTAAAAAACT
>NZ_SJDU01000067.1 GCF_005518285.1 Brachyspira catarrhinii
TTTTAAAAGAAAATGAAAGGCTTATAAAGGAAAAAGAAACAAAAGAGAAAATCATATAAATAACACGATTAAGGAGTTAGAAAGTATGGAATTAGAAATTGGAAACGAACATATATTTATGATTAATCGATTGATAGAGGATTTTAATAGAATTTATAAAAACGCCTATAATAAGAAAAATAACGAATCCTCTCTTTCTTATATTATGGATATTGAAAATACTAATTTAGATTTGATGAAAACAATCGATATTAACGATTTTAAATAATTTAATTTTAATTAATTTTTATGCCATAGGCACGCCTACGGCGAGGAGAAAATTATGCAAGAGCAAAGAATAACGGTAACAATTAACGAAGACGGAAGTTTGGATTTGAAAACCGATGGAATTAAAGGAGAGGCTTGTTTATCGGAAGTCGAGGAAATTTTAAACGAACTTGCCGATATAAAAGAAGTTAAGAAAACTGACGAATATTATCAAAAAGTTAATGTTAGTCAAAAAAATATTAATATTCAAAAATAAAAAATAATTAATTATGCCAAAGGCACGCCGATGGCGAGGAGAGAAAAAAATGAGTTGTTTAGTAAAAACCACTACGCCTTTTATAAGCAAAGAAATACTTTTGGAGGCTTTGGAAAAATGCGGATACAAATACAAAATAGAAAACGGAAAAATTTATATTGTCCATTCAGATATGGAAGAAGAAATAAACAAAAAAGGGTTTATACCAGTAAAAATATCTAAAAATGGAAAACTTTATTACGAAAAAATTACAAATGTTGAAGATTTGGCTTATATATTCATATGGGAGGCATATTTTGAATTTGTAAGCGGAAAATATATTTTAAACCATGACAGTTGGAATAACGATATTTCTTCTTTTCTTATAAAAGTTGAAAAATCTTATAATAATGTTTACGAAATAAAACTTAAAGAAGAAGCGGAAAGACTCGAAAGAGAGAGACTTGCGTATATAGAATCTCAAAAGAAAGCTATAATGGAAAAAGCGAAAGCTAAAGGCTATAGAGTTGTCGAAACAAAAAAAGACAATAAAATTCAGCTTACTTTAGTTAGAGAAGTTAGATAAAAATTAAAATGCGACTCGCTCATATTAATAATAATTCGAGTATATACGGTTTTGGAAATACATTTGCAATCTGGATGCAAGGATGCGGTTTGAAATGTAAAGGCTGCTGGAATAAATCGATGCATGATTTTGAAGGCGGCTTTTATATAAAAACGGAAGATTTAATTATTCAAATAAAAGAAGCTACTTACAAATATAATATAAGCGGAGTTTCGATACTCGGAGGAGAACCTCTCGAGCAGTTTGAAGAATTATTAAAATTGATAAAACTTATAAAAGAATTAAATCTCGGAATAATACTTTACACTGGCTACGAAAAAGAAGAAATTAAATTAAGCGGAAAAGCGGAAATTTTCGATTACGCCGATTTATTAATCTCTGGGCGATATATCGAAGAGAGACGAAATATAAATAATCATTTGTTCGGTTCGGATAATCAAGTCATGGATTTTTTAACCGACAGATATAAAAACGAAGAGATAATTAACGGAACTTATGTGGAAATCGATATTGACGAAAACGGAAAAATCGATATGTATGGCTATCCCGATGATTTTTTCAATATAGTGGAGTAATTTATATAATTAAAAATTATGTGTATTTAAAAGTTAATTAATATTTTTTAGTCGTTTATTTACGCTTTATATTTTATGTTAATGCTTTTGACAAATAAAATTGTTTTAATATTGATTTTTTATCAATAAAATTTAGAATAAAAAATATGACAGACTATATAAACGCGATAATAAAAACGAATCTTTTTGAAAATATAAACAAAAAAGAAATTCCAAATATTTTAGAAAATTTTAAATCTCAAAAAAAATCCTACGATAAAGGAAATATAATAATCGACTCGGGAGATAAAGTAGAATCTATTTACATAATATTAAACGGAAAAATCGAAATATCTAAAGAATATGACGATGCGAGAAAAAATATTGTGAATATACTTGAAAGAGGAGAAATATTCGCCGAAGCGATAGCGCTTTCCACAAATAAAATATCGCCCATAACGGCAGTATCTTTAAGCGAAAGCGAATTGATAAAAATCGACATAAAAAATATATTCGATAATAATTTTGAAAAAAATAAAAATATATTTATAGAAAATTTATTAAAAATCATATCCGATAAAAATAAATTTCTTTCGATTAAAAACGATATTTTGAGTCAAAAAAGTTTAAGAAGCAAAATTATTTTATATTTAAAATATATGTCGAATATGCAAAAATCCAAAAAAATAACAGTTCCTTACAGCAGAGACAAATTAGCGGAATTCATTTCCGCCGACAGAAGCGCGCTATCGAGAGAATTAAATAGACTTGCAAAAGAAAAAATGATAGAACTTAACGGAAGCAAAATAAATATTCTAAATATATAATTTTTTTAAAATTAATTATTTCTAAAAAACAAAGCGGCGCAACCTAAAACTCCCGCATCGTTTCCCAATGAAGCGGGCTTTATTTCCAAATTGCGAACCATCATACGCAAACCGTAATTATTAACCGCTCTTTTAATATCGTCTATCATCATATCGAAATCTTTGCATAAACCTCCGCCAATAAGAACCAAATCCAAATCGAGCATATTCAAAGCTTGAGCTATCGACATTCCCAGATAATAAGAACATTCCGCTATAGTTTCTTTTGCCAAAATGTCTCCGTTTTTTGCCGCATCGAATAAAGCCTTCGCCTTTCCTTTATCCAATATTTCGTAAGTCAAAGAAGTTGGAATAAGATTTTTATGAATCTTCTGTTTTGCCATATTTATAAATCCCGTAGCCGAGGCGTATCTTTCTATGCATCCCGAAGAACCGCAATTGCATTTGTCTCCGTCTGGAACAACGAATACATGCCCAAGCTCTCCCGCTCCTCCCAAAGCTCCCGTGAATAATTTTCCGTTAAGGACTAATCCGCCTCCTACTCCCGTTCCCAAAGTGATAAACAATATAGATTGATAATTTTTTTCTTTACCGCTTCCGTATTTTGCCTCTCCTAAAGCGGCGGCGCTCGCATCGTTTACGGTTTGAACTGGAATATTGAATAAATCTCCTATATCCGAAAATTTTAATCCATGCAAACCAGGGACATTTTCCGCTCCTCCAATATGAACGGTTTCTTTATTTACTACTCCAGGACAATCTATTCCCAAACCAATCGCTTTATAACCAACGGGAATATTAGATTTTAATTTTTCAACGACTTCTTTTATTCTTTTTTTATGTTCTTCGGTTGTATGACTCGCATTAACTTCAAAACTTTCTTTATATAAAATATTTCCGTTTTCTTCTACAACGGCACCTTTCATTGAAGTTCCGCCAATATCTAAAGCTATAACTACATCTTTCATAATTTAATTTCTCCAAAAAAATAGTCTGGTATATTTTAGAATAAGAATTTAATTTGTCAAGTTTAATAAATTTATAATAAATTTATTAAAAAAGAGCATGCGAATTATACGACATGCCCTTTTAATCATAAAGAAAATTTTAATCGTCTTCTCCATACCATAATGTTCTCTTTATCAGCAATTGACAATTTTCTCCGTCTTTAAGAATATATTTTCTCGATGGTTTTTGCACTCTAATAAAAATATCTTCGCCGACTTCTTCGCTTCCAGCAACCTTTATCGAATAATCTACCATATCGCCTAAATAAGTGCTTCTGTGAATAGCGCCTTTTATTCCGCCAGAAGATACGAAATCTATTTCTCCAGGTCGACATGCCAAAGTGTCGATTTTATTATAATTTTCGGGAATATCCACTTCTATATTTCCCGCTATTTCATGATTTTTTACAAATATTTTTCCGTTTTTGAATATCACGGGAATAAAGTTCGACAAACCTATAAAACTAAACACGAATCTATTTATAGGATTATTATAAACATTTAAAGGAGTGTCAAGTTGTTGCAATACTCCGAAATTCATAACTAATATTCTATCGGACAAAGCCATCGCTTCCGCTTGGTCGTGCGTCACATATATTACGGTAAAGCCGAATTGTTTTTGCAAATCTTTTATTTCAAAACGCATCTGTTCTCTCAATTTTGGGTCGAGATTTGACAAAGGCTCGTCAAGAAGCATTACTTTAGGATTTGTGGCAACCGCTCTTGCCAATGCGATTCTCTGCTGTTCTCCTCCAGAAAGAGTGGAAGGATAAAGGTCTTTAGCGTAACTTAAATTCGTATGCTTTAAAGCGTTATTTACTCTTTTTTCTATTTCTATTTTATCAATATGCTTTATAGCCAAAGGAAAAGCGACATTATCCCATACTTTTAAATGTGGCCAAACGGCAAACGCTTGAAATACCATCCCGAAATCTCTTTTTTCTGGAGGCAAATAGAATTTTTTATAGCTTGAAGAAAATACCTTATCGTCTACGATTATCTCTCCATCGTCTATATCTTCAAATCCCGCTATCATTCTTAATGTCGTGGTTTTACCGCAACCCGAAGGTCCTAAAAATGAAAAAGATTCTCCTTGGTTTACTTCTATATTAAGTTTATTAACAGCTACGACTTTATTAAAGTTTTTTGTTATATTTACTAATTTTAATGACATTTTACTACTCCTGCTTTTGAAGTTTCGATATAAAATAACGAATTATACTTTCGGCGAAAAATATAATGACTAAAGTTACGGAAGCCAAAGCCGCCGCTCTAACTGTCTCTCCGTCTTCGTTTAAGGCGTATATTGCGACTCCTATAGTTCTAGTTTTAGGTCCGTAAAGCAAAACGGAAGTCGTAAGTTCTCTTAACGCTGGCAAAAATATAAGGAAAAAAGCGCTTATCATACCAGGTCTTACCAACGGAAGAACTATATTTTTAAGTGTTTGCCAATGAGTCGCTCCGCATGCTCTCGAGGCTTCTTCGAGCGAATCCGACACTTGCTCTAAAGCCGCAGAATTCGATTTTAAAGAAAAAGCCATATATCTGGCAATGTAGGCAACGAATATGATTCCAGCCGTATTATATAAATTGATTCCAAATCTTCCGCTCCAAGTAAGTATGACTCCCAAAGCTATAACCGTTCCAGGTAAAGAAAAAGGCAAAACGCCCAAAAATTCTATTATAAATTTTCCTTTAACTTTCATTTTTACTATAACATAAGAAATCATAACTCCGACAAGCATCGTAACAAATGCCGAAGATAACGATAAATATATGCTGTTTATTATGGAGTCTTTCGTCATTTTCCATTTAAATATTTCCACATAATTATCCCAAGTTAAACTTTCCAACGCTATCGGCAGTCCGTAAGTTTTTAATCCGCCTATAAAAAATATCGTAATAGTCGGCAATATGACGGTTATTCCTATATAAATTATGCAGAAAATAAATAAAGGAGTTTTTAATCCTCTGAGTTTTAAAACTACTGGACGCATACTTTTGCCCGCTATAATTTGGAATTTCCCTCTTTTCAATAGCATACTTTGAGCTTTAAGTATAATAGCAGCCGATATGACAAGAATCGTTGAAAGTATGGTTCCTATTCTTATCGCCGAAAAACTTCCCGCCGAAGCGTATATTCTCTCGTAAATTTTCGTAGGGATATTGTATATTCCTTTCTCCGTTCCTAATATTGCTGGAACTCCAAAATGAGCCAAAGAATATAACGCAACGAGTAAAGCTCCCGCCAATATACTCGGTAAAACCAAAGGCAATGTTATTTTTGTAGTTATCGTAAAAAGTCCCGCTCCCGATATTCTTGCCGATTCTTCGAGCGTAGGGTCCATTCTTTCAAGAGCGCTTGTAACTTGCAAGAAAACGAAAGGAAATAAATACATGCTTTCTATGGCGATTATTCCTCCCATTGTCATTATATCTATAGGAGATGACGATAGATTAAACATTTTTACCAATAACCTATTTATATATCCCGCATTTGGAGATAATAATATTTTCCAAGCCAAAGCTCCTATAAACGAAGGAAGCATAAAAGGAACGAGAAACATTATTTTCATGAATTTTTTAAATGGCAAATCTGTTCTTGCGACAAGCCATGCAAAAAATACTCCGAATAGAGTAGAAATGAATGTGGTCCCTATCGCTATTATAAGAGAATTTAAAAGCGCCGAATATGTGTCTCTATCGGTTAATACCTTTACGACTCCCGCTACATTTAATTTTCCATTTTCAAAGAAAGCGGTAAACAATATTAATAAAACGGGAACGGCTACTATAATAACCAATATAAGTATAGATAAAATTAAAACCAATTGGGCAATACTAATTCTTTTTAAAAAATCAATTATCTTTTTCATTAAAAAATCTCCTTATCGATTTCATTGTCGTTTTCGTAAAAAATTATATCGTTAAATGTTATAAAACAACTTTCGCCTTCGTTAAATATATAACCGTTTTGATGAGCTTCTTCGGTTTGTATTTGACTTCTTACGCTTATATTGTCGTATATATTAATTTTATAATCTATTATAGCTCCGAGCAGCGAAGTTCTTTCTATAATTCCTTCGATGCTATTTTCCGTTTTGGTTTTGGATATGTCCACATCCATCGGTCTTATTGCAGCCAAAAATTTATCTTTCCCTTTTATATCTTTATTCAATTCATAAGGAAAATCTTTATCGTTTTCAAATATAACGACTTTACCCTCTTTTACTTTTAAATGGATAAAATTTGCAAGTCCTAAAAATTTAAAAACGAAAGGGTCGATTGGATTTTTATAAACTTCCAAAGGAGTTCCTATTTGTCTAAAATTTCCTTTGTTGTCCATTACGGCTATTCTGTCGGATATCGCTAAAGCGACTTCTTGGTCATGAGTCACATATATAATCGTATTGTTCGTTTTTCTTTGAATATCTTTTATTTCAAAACGCATCTCCTCTCTCAAATTCGCGTCCAAATTCGTTAAAGGTTCGTCCAAAAGCAAAACATTATTATCCGCAACCAAAGCTCTCGATAAAGCGACTCTTTGCTGTTGTCCTCCTGAAAGCTGGTAAGGTAAACGGTCTTCCAAGCCTGATAAATTAACCATATCTATGGACTTTTGCGCCATCCTTTTCGCTTCGTTCTTTTCCACTTTTTGAATTTCCAAAGGATATATAACATTTCCCATAACTGTTTTATGTGGCCAAACGGCATAATCTTGAAAAACTACGCCCGCTTTTCTATTTTCGGGTTGAACGAATACTTTCGGATTTGACGAAGCTACTATATTGTCCGATATCGTTATAGTTCCTTTATCTGGGACTTCGAATCCCGCTATCAATCTTAAAACTACGGTTTTACCGCAACCCGATGGTCCGACTATAGTAAAACATTCTCCAGAATTAACTTCAAAACTCAAATCTTTTAAAATATTTTTATTCTCAAAAGATTTAAATACATTTTTAAATAATATATTTGCCATTATTTCCTCTCAAAATTAAAATAAAATTATACCTTATTAATTTTTAGTTTAATTTTTAATAAGGTATAATCGAATTAAAATAATAAATAATTTACTTATTCATTATTTCCGTAAATTGATTGATGATGCTTTCTTTTTCGCTTTTTAAGGCTATATAATCTATTTTCATCGCTCTTTCAACCGCTTCTTTAGGATGAACTAATCCAGATTTTTCGTCTATATCCACATCTTCTCTAACGGGCAAAGTGTAACTTGAAGCTATTATTTTTTGTCCTTCGGCAGATAAAAGGAAATCTACGAATTTTTTAGCGGCTTCGAGATTTTTAGTTCCTTTCATTATGGCGACTGGACTTGGTATAACTATCATCTCTTTAGGATATACGAAACCCAAAGTAGCGCCTTTCGCTATTTTGTCCAAAACTATATAATCTACTCCCAAACTTGCGACTAAATCTCCGCTGGCAGTATCGTCAACCACTTGTCCAGAACCTTGTCCCATTTTAGCGCCGTTTTCTTTTAATTTATTAATATAATCCCAGCCCATATTCTTTTCTATTAAAGCTATAGAAACCATAGCCGTTCCAGATAACGCGGGATTGGCTATCGCGAAACCGTTTTTATATTCTGGTTTTAATAAATCTTCCCAAGAAGTCGGAGGATTTTTAATCTTCGTAGTGTTATACACTATTCCGAGCGTTCCGAGTCTTGCGGGAGAAAAAGCGTTATCGGGGTCTTCTACGGGACTTACCACATTAGGCAATTCGGAAGAAGCGTAAGTTTCCAATACTCCTTCTTCTTTTAGCGAGTAAAAATCTGGAATTTCGCTTGTCCATAAAACATCTACGCTTAATTGTCCAGATTCTCTTTCAGCCGCTATTTTTGCCATTAATTTGCCAGCGCCAGCGGAATAATAGTCGAATTCTATATCGGGATATTTAGCCGTGAATTCGTCTCTGATTTTTCCTATGATAACTTCTTTCATAGAGGTATAAACCATTAACTGTTCTTTTCCCTCGCTGCTTGAATTACCGCAGGACACCAAAACCCAAAAGCATAAAAAAAGCATGAATGAATATAGTCTTTTCATAATTGAAAATACTCCTTTGTTAAAAAATTTTTTATTTATAACTAAACAAGGATTTTTTATTTTCCTTGATAAGCTATCGAAATTGATTGAAGTTAAAAA
>NZ_SJDU01000667.1 GCF_005518285.1 Brachyspira catarrhinii
GGTTTGAACTTTTGAAAGCAAATCCAAAAATACTCCGCCCTTTACCATTATTCCCAATTTTGAAGCTCTGCCAATCGAAGAAAAATAAGTTAGCGGAATTCCAACCATAAACGCGCATGGACAAGAAACTACCAAAAGAGTAAGCGAACGTTGAAACCAATTATTAAAAAATTCTCTTCCGTAAATTAAAGTCGGAATTATAGTCAAAGCGATTGCGCCGAATACGACAATTGGAGTATAGATTCCAGCAAATCTGCTTATTAACTGCTCGATATTTGCCTTTCTATTTTGCGAATCTTGAACCAATTTCAATATTTTAGCCACCGAAGATTCGGCATATTCTCTTATGACTTTTGCCTTTATCGAAACGTCTCCGTTTATAGTTCCCGCCAAAACTTCGTCTCCGATTTTTACAGCTTTCGGCATGCTTTCGCCCGTCAACGCTTTTGTATCAAGCCAACTTTCTCCTTCGTAAATTATGGAATCCAAAGGCACTTTTTCAAACGGATTTATAATTATATTGTCATTAATCTTAACTTTCGATATATCGACTCTTTCTATACTTCCGTTTTCTTTTATTATATTCGCGGAATCGGGACGAATTGACATCAAAGCGGAAATCGTTCTTTTCGATTTATTAACCGCCATATCTTCAAAATAATTTCCGACTCTATAAAACATTAAAACGGCTAAAGCTTCGGGAAATTCATGAAGTATAATCGCGCCGATTGTGGCTACGCTCATAAGAATGTGGCTACGCTCATAAG
>NZ_SJDU01000668.1 GCF_005518285.1 Brachyspira catarrhinii
AATATAATTCTAAATCTTTTACGGGCGTTACCGTCAATTCGGCATATACGACATAACCGAATGTATAGAAAGGTCCCTTCCTCTCAACTCCAAGTAAACTTATATTACCACCGAAAATAGTCGCAGATAGAGAAGGCTCTACATATAAACCAACGGAATCATTTGAAGCTCTTAATCCTAACGGCAAAGCTATACCTACTCTATATATACCGTCTATAGATAAAGTTCCCTGCGGATTCGGTATCCCTGGAACGCTCGCTATATAACCGCCCGATAAACTTTGAGAGCTACTCGAATCGAAAATCATCCCTGTATAGTCGAAACCATAGGCATTAATATCAAAATTATTGCCTTTATATCTGTTTAGAGTTCCGTTTAAGTTTTCTACAGTCTCCAACGCTTGACTGTATAAGACTCGGATATATGGCTCTATCGATAAACTTCTTTCAGTCGGAAAATTGAAATAAGCTCTGAAATCTACTCCTACAGAAGCTTGGTCTTTATAGATTGCCTTACTATTTGGGTCTACATCAAATTCATTCTCCGATAATATTTTGGCATAACTCATACGAGCATAACCGTAATAGACATATAGCCTCAACTGACTTAAATAATCTATAAACTTATGGAAATAATATCTCGTCTCCACGGCGGTGGATATTATAAAAGTATTTTTAGCCTGATAGTTTCCTATTCCTACAGCCACAGGGATATTGAATCTTAAAGTATTATCCATAGCGGTAAGCATAAGGACGGGAGTATGAA
>NZ_SJDU01000669.1 GCF_005518285.1 Brachyspira catarrhinii
AACTCCGTTTAGAATTCAATATTCCACTTGTAAAAACATTGTCATTGAATAGGTGATTTTATGATAAAATATATTATAAAAAATATGACAAGAAAAATAATAGCGGTTTTATTAATAGTTTTCGGTTTTTCGTTTCATCTTTTTTCTCAAAGCAATAATACGGTTTTGACTTATAACGAATATATGGGAAAAATAGAATCTCTTATTCCCGAAATGAAATTAACCGCTTCGGCGGAGAGCAACGCTTATAATAATTTGATTAAAGCGAAAAGCAGCGGAGATATTAAATTCGATTTGCAAGCGGGAGCGATTGGAATGCAAAATCATTTTAATCAATATAGCATTTTGCCAGAATCGGATTTTCATTATAACGGTTTCAGAGTGGGAGCGGGATTTAGCGGACTTATTCCATATTCTGGAACGAGATGGTCTGTGGAAATTCGCCATGACGGTTATTTTGGAGATTTTGAAAGCGGAGATATATCTTTAATTCCTATGCAAAATATTCCGCCGTTAAATTTTGGAACTAATAATTTTAAATATTATTCTCCGAGTATAAAAATTGAAATTGCCCAACCGATTTTGAGAGATTTTTTCGGAAAGCTTGACAGATATACGATTAAAGACGCCGAATATCAATTAACCATCGCAAAATTAAAAAGAATGATAGACGATAACGCCGTTTTGAACTCTTACAGAAAACTTTATTATCAATGGATAATGGCAAGAAAATTAATCGCGTTTTATGACGATATGATAAG
>NZ_SJDU01000670.1 GCF_005518285.1 Brachyspira catarrhinii
CCTTTACGCTGGAATTTGCCACAGCGATATACATAGCGTTAACGGAGATTGGGGAGAGGCGCATTATCCCGTAGTCGTTGGGCATGAAATAGCGGGAAGAGTGGTTCAAGTTGGAAGCGCTGTGACGAAATTTAAAGTTGGCGATTATGCTGGAGTAGGTTGCATGGTTAATAGTTGCGGAGAATGCGTAAACTGCCTCAATAATCAGGAACAATATTGTTTGAATAGGGCGGTATATACTTACGACAATGTAGACAGATTTCATGATAACGAAATTACTCAAGGCGGATATTCGGATAATATAGTCGTTTCCGAAAAATTTGCAATTTCAATTCCTCAAAACGCTCAAATGGAAAAAGTAGCTCCGTTGCTTTGCGCGGGAGTGACTACTTATTCGCCTATTCAAGTAATGAAAATAAAGAAAGGCGATAAAGTGGGAATCGCTGGTTTCGGCGGACTCGGACATATGGCTGTTCAATATGCTGTAAAACTCGGAGCGGAAGTGACGGTTTTCGATATAACGGAAGATAAGAGAGAGGACGCTTTAAATATGGGAGCGGTTAAATATGTGAATGTAAATAACAATAACGATTTGCAAAATCTTGATAACTCTTTGGATTATATAATAAGCACGATACCCGCAAGATACGATTTAAATATGTATATGGCGATGCTAAAAAGAAACGGCGAGATGGCTATTTTGGGAATTCCAGCGGTTAATCAAATGGCAAGTTTAAATATCGGCGATTTTGT
>NZ_SJDU01000671.1 GCF_005518285.1 Brachyspira catarrhinii
ATAAAATCGCCAATATTTAAACTTGCCATTTGATTAACCGCTGGAATTCCCAAAACCGCCATCTCTCCGTTTCTTTTTAGCATGCCCATATACATATTTAAATCGTATCTTGTTGGTATCGTGCTGATTATATAATTTAAAGTGTTATTGAGGTTTTGCAAATCGCTTGGATTATTTACATTAACATATCTAACCGCTCCCATATTCAAAGCGTCTTGTCTCTTATCTTCCGTTATATCGAAAACAGTAACTTCCGCTCCAAGTTTAACAGCGTATTGAACAGCCATGTGTCCGAGTCCGCCGAAACCAGCGACTCCCACTTTATCGCCGCTTTTTACTTTCATTACTTGAATAGGCGAATATGTCGTCACTCCCGCACAAAGCAACGGAGCGACTTTTTCCATTTGAGCGTTTGAAGGAATCAAAATCGCAAACTTTTCAGAAACGACTATATTATCCGAATATCCGCCTTGAGTAATTTCGTTATCATGAAATCTGTCGATATTGTCGTAAGTAAATACTCCGCCGTTCAAACAATATTGTTCCTGATTGTCAAGGCAATTCTCACATTCTCCGCAGCTATTAACCATGCATCCTACTCCCGCGTAATCGCCGACTTTGAATTTTGTCACCGCGCTTCCAACTTGAACCACTCTTCCCGCTATTTCATGCCCAACGACTACGGGATAAGGCGCCTCTCCCCAATCTCCGTTAACGCTATGTATATCGCTGTGGCAAATTCCAGCGTAAAGG
>NZ_SJDU01000672.1 GCF_005518285.1 Brachyspira catarrhinii
AAAATTATAATAAAGCTATAGAATTATTAATAAATAAAATAGATGAATATAGAAATATATCAAAATTAGATGCATATAAAAAAATTGATTTTCATTATATTAGCTATCTATCTAATTTAGCTTTATTGTTTGAGAAAGTTTCAAGAGATGACGAGTGCATTCCTATTTATGAAGAGCTTATAAAAATATATGAAGATAAAATTGCAGATGATGGTGAGCATGTATTCTATTTAAAAACTGTTGCAGAGTTCTACATGAAATTAAATCAAAAAGATAATGCTTTAAAGATGTATGAAAAAATTTTAGAAATAGATGCTGATAATGATGAGACTGATGAGGCTAAAGAAAAAATTAGAAGTATTAAATTAGAAAAATAATCATATTTTTATGGAGAATAAAAAATGGAAAATAAAAATTATAAAAATTATACAATAGAAGAAATAAAATGCTCAATAAGCAAGGGTATAAATAATGAAGAGATTAAAGAAGAAGATGAAATTTGTTATGAAGAAGCTGAAAAAATAATAAAGAAACAGTTAAAAAATGATCCTAATAATAAAGAATTATTATTTTTATTAGGATTGGTTCAGTATGGTATTTACTCTTCTAGTGGAGATGAAGGAAAATCAATAGAAACATTTAAAAAACTTTTGAGATTAGATTATGAAAAAGATAAAGTTTTATACTATTTGGCAGTATTATATTATTATAATAAACCTAATAGTAAAATATTAATAAAAAAAATTATTAAAT
>NZ_SJDU01000673.1 GCF_005518285.1 Brachyspira catarrhinii
TAAACATAATTTAAATTACCGTCTCCAATTTCTTTTATTTCTAAATTTTCATTTTCCGAATTAGATTTTTCATTTAAATTTTTTATTTCTTTTTTAAACTCATTTTTATTAAGGCTTTTATATATATTCAAAATTTTTTCTTTTAAGTCGTCTATTCCGTTATTATGTTCGGCGCTTATTCCAACCATTTCTTTTATGCCGAGAGAGTAGAATTCGTTTATTAATTGATTATGCGAATCGGCGTCAACTTTATTAATTACGAGTATTATCGGTTTGTTCGTCTTTCTTATCGCGTTTATAAAATGTCTGTCGTCTGGATGGCTTTGATGAGCGTCAACCAAAAATAAAAGTATATCCGATTCTTCAGTCGCAGTTTTCAGCGCTTTCTCTCTCACTTTTTCGTTTAAAATATCTTCGCTTATATCGAGCAGTCCACCAGTGTCGAATATATTAAATTCTATTCCGTCAATATAAATTTTTTCTACGCTTATATCTCTTGTGACTCCCGCGGTGGAATCGACTATAGATTTTCTTCTTCCAACTAATCTATTGAAAAGAGTGGACTTTCCCACATTTGGTCTTCCGAGTATGGCGATATTTTTCATAATTTATTTTATCAATTTTAGCTTTAATTTTTATAATAACATATTTTATAATATTATATAAATAATACAAACTTATAAAAAATTTATTTTAGGATAAAAAACATATATAGAACCGCCTAATAAAAGACGATTCTATATACTCTATA
>NZ_SJDU01000674.1 GCF_005518285.1 Brachyspira catarrhinii
ATTTTCAATTCTTTATACCCGAAGAAAATATTATTCCGAGTGAAAACGATTGGAATCAAACTCTCGAATATTCTATAAACTCCGAAATAAACTCCGTTCCTTTTTTGGAAAGCGTTCAAGGACAGATGGCTTATCAATTAAAATTGAGAGCGGAATACGGAATGACAATCATAAAAAATAATTCCATGCCTGATTTGTCTATAGTCGGAAATGTTTCGCTTTCTGGTTTGGACGACAGCGGTTATTTTAATTCATTTGCAAGTATGACTAATTTGAATTATTTTGTCGGGCTTGCGGGAGTTGTCGTAAATAACGGAATAATAATGGTTGATTTGATTAATAGAATACTTGAAAGCGGAAATATAAAAAATAAAGACGATGTATTTAACGCTATAGTCGAAGGAGCGAGCGAAAGATTTAGAGCGATATTTTTAACTACGATTACTACAATATTCGGACTTCTTCCAACGGTTTACGGAATAGGCGGAAGAGCGGATTTGATAGTTCCTATAGTTATGGCGATGGCTTACGGACTGTTATTCGCGTCTCTTTTGACTTTAATACTTTTGCCATGCTTGTTTATGGTTTCTGCGGATTTGAAACTTGTGAGGATTAATTATAAAGATTGAATTTTTAATAAAATTTATAAAATAAAATTTCTTTACATATTGAAAATAATTCCGAATTATATTAACATAATTATAATTTGAATAAATTTAAAATAATTTAAGAATCTTTAT
>NZ_SJDU01000675.1 GCF_005518285.1 Brachyspira catarrhinii
TACAGCTTTAGAAAATCATAACTTATTTAAAATAAAAGAAGAAGAACCTAAATGTGTACATTTTAATGATATATTAAAAATGTTCAGGGAAAGGGAAATAAAAGAAAATTGACTCCTTTAATAGAGATTTTTTCATTAGACTCCGCCTTGCTATTATAGTTTTTATTTTCTAATAGCAAGGCTATTTATTAGTCTGAATTATATACCAGCTTTCCCATTCATTTAGTTTTATGAGAGTTTTTTGATACTCTTTGAATAAGTCCTTCTGAGTTTTAATCTGCCCTTCATTTATCTTATATGCTTCAGGCGGAGGAGAAAGCGGAACTGTAACATATTTTACAGTGCTGCAGCTTATTGAAAATATAAGTAAAAATATAATTAATAAGATTTTATTTTTCATTATTTTTTAATTTATATATTTGATAATCTATATTTTTTATTTTGTAATCTAAATCAGATAATTCATTATAATAATCTTCATATTTAGAAGCATATTCTTTTATTGCTGTTTTTTCATCTATACATCGTCCTATAAGCATAGATATATCTTTAATTTTTTTTAATACATTTTCTTTTTTTAAAGCTAGTAAATGAGCTTTAATACTTAAATCAAGTTCATTATCATCTTTTAGATTATTAATACATTCATCTAAATCAATAATATAATTCATTTAATCTCCAAACAAAATAATATTTTATTCATTTCATAACCTTAAAAATAAGTTATTATAGTTTTT
>NZ_SJDU01000676.1 GCF_005518285.1 Brachyspira catarrhinii
TTGAGATTTAATATTAGCTTTATATAATTTTTTCGATAGCGCCAATTCTATAGGATTTATCATAAATTATGCCTATAAATTTTGTAATATATTTTTTATCTCTTCTATAGTTTTATCTTTTCCGACTCCCGTTAAAAATGGGACTCCGCTTACAACAGGAACATCCGTTTCAAAAGGAACTTGAGCCGTAGAAACTATTAATACAGCTCCATCTATATGACTTTGTATTTCCTGAACGCTGCATTTAATTATATTCATATCTTTATTTAAAGATTCCAATATACTTTTTACCGCAACCGCCGCCATAGTCGAAGTGGCTATTCCCGAACCGCATGATATTATAATTTTTTGCATAATTTTCTCCTTAAAAAAATATTTTATACAGACTTTCCATATTTACTATCGCTTTTTATATCTTTCAAAAATAAATATAAAAGTTTTTTAACGTTTATTAAATCGTTTATTGATATAGTTTCTATATTAGTATGAGTATATCTCGTAGGTATGGATAAAGAAGCGCATGGCACTCCGTAATTCCCTGAAAATTCCAAAAAAGCGGTTTCCGTTAAAACACCTAAAGCGACTTCATATTGGTAAGGTATTTTATTTTTATCCGCTATATTCGTTATATGTTTCAATAATTTTTCATCTGGAATCATTCCCGCTAAAGTTCCTCGTCCATGAAAATTCATTGAGGTAATTCCTACTCCTTTATTTATCATAATATCCGA
>NZ_SJDU01000068.1 GCF_005518285.1 Brachyspira catarrhinii
AAGAATTAAAACTAGCGAGCGAACTTCATAAAATATCCACGGGAAACACTTTATATATTTTGGACGAGCCGACAACGGGACTGCATTTTGAAGATATAAAAAAATTACTCAACGCTTTAAATAAATTGGTTGAAAAAGGAAATACCGTTATTGTAGTCGAGCATAATTTGGATGTGATAAAATGCGCCGATTATATAATAGATATGGGACCTTTAAGCGGAGACAACGGAGGACAAATCGTAGCGGAAGGAAAACCAGAAGATATAATAAAAGTTAAAGAATCTTTGACTGCAAAAGAACTTAAAGCGGAATTGAAGCCAAAAACTAAAACGAGTAAAAAAGAAAATTCTAAAAAAATTATAAAATCTGAAAATAAAAATATTGAAGAAAATTTTCTCACGATAAAAGGAGCTAATAAACATAATTTAAAAAATATAAGTTTAACTATTCCTAAAAATAAAATAAATGTTATAACGGGAGTTTCTGGAAGCGGAAAAACTTCTCTCGCTTTTGAAACGATTTTTAAAGAAGGACAACGAAGATTTGTCGAGTCGCTTTCCACTTACGCTCGAAGATTTTTAGGAAGATTCGAGGATGCAAAAGTCGATAGAATAGAAGGATTATCTCCAGCGATAGCGATAGACCAAAAAAATGTGAGCAGAAATCCCCGCTCTACAGTCGCCACCGTCACGGAAATATACGATTATTTTAGACTAATATTTGCAAGAGTATCGACTCCTCATTGTCCGCATTGCGTAGGCAAAGACACTTTGAAAGCGGAAAGTCCTTCTATGCTCGCCACGGAAATAACCGAAACTATGGAAAATTATAAATTGATTATAATATCTCCGATTTATCATAGTTCGCTTAATCATAGATTTGCAATGTTGCCTACGGAAGAAGATATTAATTCTCCTTCCGCAATAAAAAGTTTAACGGAAAAAATAAGAAACGCTGGATATTTAAGAATACAAATAAACTCTTCCGATTATGTTATTGACGATATTACGGACGAAACCATAGAAGAATTATCGAAAGAAGAAATTTATTCGGTAGGAATAGTTATAGACAGAATAGTAGTCGGAAAAGATAAGAGAGCGAGAATTTCGGACGCGATTGAAAAAGCAATGGATTTATCGGGAGGAATAGTTCATATTAAATCGAGCTATGGAATAATGATAAGAGAGAGTTTTCACACAAAATTTCCCGCTTGTCTCTTGCATGGAATATTATTCGATTTTGAAATAACGCCGAGACATTTTTCTTTTAATTCGCATTGGGGATATTGCCCCGAATGTAAGGGACTCGGAAGCAAGCCCGCGTTCAGTATAGATTTGGCTATCAAAGACAAAACCAAACCTTTATTAGACGGAGCTTTGGACACTATGCTTCATAATATGTTTTCGACTCATGGAAAATATTATACCGATTCATTATTTAGAATGCTTAAAAGAAACGGAATTGGAAAAAAAGAATTATATGAAATCCCTTTTTGCGAACTTAAAGAAAATGTTATAAATACTTTCTTTTTTGGAGGAGATAGCGCGGTTGGAAATGTTTTGGAATATTGGCATTTAAATAACGATATTACGAGCGAAGATTATTCGGAGTGGAAAGATAAATCCCTCGCAAAATTTTTTATAGACGAAATTTGTCCCGAATGTAAAGGCGAAAGATTAAACGAAATAGTAAGAGCCTATACGATAGACAAAAAAAATATAAGTCAAGTCGCTTCGATGACGGTTGAAACGGCGATTAATTTCTTTAATAGACTTCCATTAATTTTAAGCGAAAGAGAAAATATTATTTCAAAAGAAGCGATAAAAGAAATTAAAACGAGATTAAGTTTTTTGGATAAAGTGGGACTAAATTATTTATCGCTGGACAGAAAATATTCCACTTTGTCGGGAGGCGAAGCTCAAAGAATAAGACTTGCAAGTCAGCTTGGCTCTAAACTCACGGGCGTTTTGTATGTATTGGACGAGCCGACTGTCGGACTTCATCCTAAAGACACGGGACATTTGCTCGACACATTAAAAGAATTGAGAGATTTAAAAAATACTCTCGTCATAGTGGAACATGACAGAGACACGATGAAAGCTGCGGACAATATAATCGACATGGGACCTCATGCGGGAGCTTTCGGAGGAGAAGTTGTTTTTGAAGGAAAATTTAACGATATAATAAAAAGCAAAAAATCATTAACGGGAGAATATTTAAGCGGAGAGAAAAAAGTATTCGATAAAACGAGTATTAGAGAAGAAATCGCCGAGACGATAAAATTAAAAAATGTTTCGACAAATAATTTAAAAAATATAGATATTGAAATTCCTCTTAAAAAAATTGTAGTCGTTACGGGAGTTTCGGGAAGCGGAAAATCGTCTCTTATAATCGACACTCTCTATCCCGCGCTTAAAAAAAGAAAATTAAATCAATATTCAAAATACGAAAGAGCGTCCATTCCCGATATAATTTCCGACACGATACTTGTAGACCAAATTTCAATAGTCGGTTCTATAAGAAGCACTTTAATAAGCTACAGCAAAGTTTTCGATAAGATAAGAAATATATTTTCAAAAACTCAAACGGCAAGAGCGAAAGGATTTTCCGCTGGAAGATTTTCTTATAATTCAAAAGAAGGAAGATGCAATATTTGCGAAGGAAAGGGAATAAGAAAAATAGCGATGCACTTTTTATCCGATATGGAAATAGTATGCGAAGCCTGCGGAGGAAAAAGATATAACGATGAAACTTTATCGGTTAGATTTAAATCTTTGAATATAGCCGAAGTATTGGAGCTTACAGTTGACGAAGCTTTGGAATTTTTTGAATTCGACAAATCTATTACAAAAACTTTATCGATTATGAGCGAAGTTGGATTGGGTTATATAAAACTCTCTCAAAGACTCGACACTTTTTCTGGCGGAGAATTACAACGATTAAAACTTTCAACCGAACTTGCCAAAAAACAATCGGACGAACATATAGTTTATATACTTGACGAGCCTACAACGGGACTTCATTTTGACGATGTGAATAAACTTTTGATAGCCTTGAATAAACTTGCCGACAAAGGGCATAGCGTCATTATCATAGAACATAATCCCGATGTCATAAGGGCGGCGGATTATATAATAGATTTGGGGCTTGACGGCGGAATCAACGGAGGCGAGATAATAGCGAAAGGAACTGTAGAGGAAATTCTTAAAATGAAGAAAGGTTATACTTGGAGATATATAATTCATTGCGAGACGATGCCGTAAGGCACACAGCGTGAGGCGGTAGCAATCCAATTTGTATGAAATTCTTTAACTTTGGATTATTCGCGCTTTGCTCTCGTAATGACGGATAATAAAATTTTTTTAATATTATTCCCCAAATAATCTAAATCTATCTTTCGGGCTGAATATTAAAATAACTCGCCCGATTATATCGCTTTCGTTTATGAGTCCGAAAATTCTACTATCCTCGCTAACCGAAATATTATCGCCCAAAACAAAATATTGATTTTTTCCGATTATGTAGCTTGCGTTGTCTTCTTCGTCAAAAATATAATATTCGTATTTTATCAAATCGTTATTTAAATATAATTTGCCGTCAACGATTTCAATTCTATCTCCTTCGCATCCAACTACTCTTTTTACCAAATTATTTTCGCCTCGTCTAAAAACTATTATGTCAAAATTTTTAATTTTATTGAATATAAAATTTTTCTTAATTAGAAGTATTTCGTCTCCTTCGTCTAAAGTGGGATGCATCGATTTATTCGTTATGATATAAGTGTCGAAAAAAAATATTCTTATAAATCCCGCGATGAATACGGCTAAAATAGAAGCCAAAATTATTTCTATAATATGTTTAATATATTTTTTCTTTATCATAATTTTTATTCGTCTTTAATAATAGATTTTTTCAAATAATCCGCTTTCAAAATAAAAATTTCATTCTCTTTCAAAAATTCTTCTTTTCCCGATTTCAATAATTCTCTCATTTCGTCTTTTGCTTTTCGCATAATCTCTCCGTCTTTAACAATATTTCCGATTTTAAAATCTGGAATTCCGCTTTGTCTCTCTCCTAAAAATTCCCCCGAGCCTCGCAATTCTAAATCCTTTTCAGCTATTTTAAATCCGTCCGTAGTTTCGCAAATAATATTTATTCTTTCTTTTATAATGTCGTTAAGCTCGCTGTGAATAATCAAATAACAATATCCTAATTTTTCTCCTCGTCCCACTCTTCCTCTCAATTGATGAAGCTGCGAAAGTCCGAATCTCTCAGCTCCTTCTATAAGAATTGTCGTGGCGTTCGGATTGTCGATTCCAACTTCGATAACCGTAGTCGAAAACAAAATTTTAATTTCGCCGTTATTGAACCTATTCATTATATATTCTTTTTCAATATCTTTCATTTTTCCATGAATAATTTCAATTTCCATATCGTAAAAATAATCTTTTTTCGCTCTTTCAAATTCGCTCGTCAAAGTTATAAAATTTGAATCGGTATTTTCTATAAGAGGAAAAACTATATAACCCTGTTCTCCTTTCAATATTCTGCTTCTTAAAAATCTATAACAATGGTCTCTTTCATACAATTCTTTATATTTGGTTAAAACTCCCTTTCTTCCCGCGGGCATACTTTTTATAACCGACAAATCCAATTCGCCAAATAATGTAAGCGCCAAAGATTGCGGAATCGGAGTCGCCGTCATAAGAAGATAATCAACATTATTTCCTTTGGATAAAAGTTTATTTCTTTGAGAGACGCCAAAACGATGCTGTTCGTCAACTATAGCGTAAGAGAGATTTTTAAATACGACTTCATCGTAAAGTATAGAATGAGTGCCGACTAAAATATTGCATCTTCCTTCTCTTAATCTTTTAAGCAAATAATTTCTTTCGTTTTGATTAACCGAAGAAGTCAAAATATCTACTTTAATAATATCTTCGAGGCTAGCATTTCGGACGATTCTTTTAAAAGTGTAAAAATGTTGCAATGCCAGAATTTCCGTTGGCGCTAAAAATGCGGTTTGAAATCCAGATTCGCATGGAATCAACGCAGTTAAAAAAGCGACTATAGTTTTTCCCGCTCCGACATCTCCTTGCAATAATCTAAACATCTGCTTTTCGGAAAATAAATCTTCTTTTATTTCTTCAATAGTTTTATTTTGGTCGGCGGTAAGTTTGAATCCTAAACTCGATTTAACTTTTTCAAGCGCATTGCAAGAATTATATCTTTTTTCTTTGATTAAAATATTCGGTCTTCGCTCGCTTAAATGAATATACTGAAACGATAAAAATTCCTCGAATACCAAACTTTCTCTCGCTTCGTTTAAGGCTTCAAAAGATTTCGGAAAATGCATTTCCATAATTGAGTCGACAAAACTTTTGAGTCGATATTTTTTTTTTATGATTAAAGGAATATCGTATTTCATATTTTTTTCAAAAGTTATAAGTTCGTTTATTATTAAAGTTCGTAGTTTTTTTTGAGATAATCCTTCGGTCAAAGGATAGATTGGAACTATTTTTCCATAAGACAAAGAATTTGAAGAAGGTTTTTCAAATTCAATCATCCTGCATTGAATCTTTCCTCTCGTTCCTCGAACAAATTTTCCCGTCAAATAAAGTTTTTCTCTCAAAGAAATTCCAGCGGGAAGTCTGCCTCCGTAAATCGGCACTTCGCATATTGTCGCTCCATCGCTCACTATAACCAATGGCTTTTTTTTGAATTGAAAAGTGAAATTTGAAATATCTATTACCTCTACAAAAACAACGCTATTTTTATATTCGTTTTTAATCGCTTCGGAAATTTTTAAAATTTTCGTTCTGTCTTCGTAGTCCCTCGGAAAAAAAGTGATTAAATCGTAAATAGTAAATATATTTTTTTTTGAAAGTATATCGGCGTATCTTAATCCGACTCCTTTACAATATTTAATATCTTTTTGAAAAATATCTTTAGTATAATTATTATAAATATTTTTTGACAATTTAATTTTCCTACTTGCAATAATATCGACTTATAAATAAAATATAATATCTTTAAATTATTTCAAGTAGTGGAGAGGTTTAATGGTTAAAAACATAGCTCATATAAGATTTAGAGATTCTAATATTGGAAAATTTGAACATTTGCATATAAAAGATATAAAAATAAAAGATTATTGCGTTGTGGAAACGGACGATGGAATTGAACTCGGAAATGTGATTAGTTTTGAAGATATAGATTTGGATTTATTGAATAAAGAAGAAAATCATAAAATCGAAGACAGAGAAGATAATAATTTGGAAGATGTTTCGGAAGAAATAAAAAAAATGGTAGATAAAGAAAGCCACAATAAAAACAAAAACAAAAATAAAATATTTAACATTTTGAGAATAGCCGACAAAAACGATATGGAACAATTCGACATAAATAAAAAAGATTCCATTGAAGCTTTCAAAATATGCAAAGAAAAAGTGATTAATCATAATTTGGATTTGAAACTTATAAGTTCTTATTATTTTTTAGACAGAGCGAAATTATTATTTGAATTCATAGCGGAAGAGAGAGTCGACTTCAGGGAATTGGTAAAAGATTTGGCGTCTCATTTCAAAATAAGAATAGAATTAAGACAGATAGGAGTGAGAGACGAAGCGAGAGCAATCGGCGGATGCGGAATTTGTGGGCGCGAATTATGCTGCAGAGTAAAGAGAACAA
Source organism: Brachyspira catarrhinii (assembly GCF_005518285.1). Classification (GTDB taxonomy): domain Bacteria; phylum Spirochaetota; class Brachyspiria; order Brachyspirales; family Brachyspiraceae; genus Brachyspira; species Brachyspira catarrhinii. The sequence continues at coordinate 6,691 of NZ_SJDU01000068.1, forward strand.
AATTTGAAACGATAACTATAAAAATGGCTAAAGAACAAAGTATGCTTTTGAATACGGTAAAAATATCGGGGCAATGCGGAAGATTAATGTGTTGTTTGGCGCATGAATATGACGCTTATTGTTGTTTGAGAAAAGATTTGCCGAAAGCGGGAACAAAATTGGTTTTCAATAGCGTTCCAGCGATAATAAAAGATATGAATCCGTTAAATAAAAAATTATTAATCGAAACTGAAGATAAAAGACTTATTTATATTAATCTTAACGATTTAAAAACGGAAGGCGGATTTTTAGTCGCAAATATAAAAACTTGATTAAATAAAAACATAATAAAAAATATAATTTAAAAATCTAATTAATTAAAAGGATTTTATAAAATGAATAAAAAAATAATGTTAAGCGGAATTCAACCTACAGGCGCGCTTCATATAGGAAATTATTTGGGCGCTTTGAAAAATTGGGAGAATATATTAAACGAATATTACGGATTCTTTTTCATTGCCGATTATCATGCGATAACTATAGAATACGACGCAAAAGAAATGCAAAAAAGAATACTCGACACGGCGATAGAATATTTGGCATGCGGACTCGATTTGGAAAAATGCTCGATTTTCGTGCAGTCGGATGTTCAGCCTCATACGGAATTGGCTTGGATATTTAATTCGATTATTCCAGTCGCCGAACTTGAAAGAATGACTCAATATAAAGATAAATCGAGAAAGAACGCGGAAAATATAAACGCTGCGCTACTCACCTACCCTTCTTTAATGGCGGCGGATATTTTGCTTTACCATCCCGATATAGTTCCAGTCGGAGAAGACCAAGAGCAGCATGTCGAACTTACGAGAATGATAGTGAGAAAGTTTAACAATAGATACGGAGAATATTTTAAAGAGCCAGAAACCTATCATGGAAAAGTTTTAAGAATATTGGGACTTGACGGCGCAAATAAAATGAGCAAATCTTTAAATAATCATATTCCTTTAAGATTAGGAGCGGAAGAAACGGAAAAATTGATTTTGCAAAAAGCCGTTACCGACCCGAATAGAAAATTAAAAACCGATAAAGGAAATCCAGAAATTTGCAATGTTTATAGTTATCATAAAATATTTTCAAGCGAAGAAGAGAAAAAAGAAATTTGTAACGATTGCAAAAATGCAAATATAGGCTGCGTTCAATGTAAAAAAATGTTGGCAAAAAATATCAATAAAGAACTTTCGCCAATAAGAGAAAAGATAGAAAAATTTTCAAACGATAAAGATTATATTTACGATGTTTTAAACGAAGGAAAAAAATCAGCGTTAAAAGTCGCCCAAAAAACTTTGTTTGAAGTGAGAGATTTAATGGGATTATTGGACAAAAGAAGATTTAATAATTCAAATTAATATCAAACCTATCGTTTAATAGCGGAATAATATTTATAACGGGTTCTTCGTAAGGATGAATTTCTTTAACTACTTTAATAATATTTTCCATATTTTTTATGTCGGTTGAAAATTCCATTTTGTCCTCGTTTGCTTCGGATATTTTGCCAACCGTTCCGTCAAAAGGATTAGCTCCAGCAAGAGGACGCCAACAACCTTTTATTTTCGTAATCGACATTACATTATCGTAATTGCCGACTCCCAAAGCTCCGATATTATTTAAAGCTTCTCTCAATTTGTTCGTATATTCCGCGGGAATAAATATTTCTATTTTTACTTTTTTGAAATTCATATATTGTCCTTTTATTTATCTTATTATATATCATATCTTTAAATAAAATAAAACCCCATGCATCTCTGCATGAGGTTCGTAAAAATTATATTATATGAAAGAATGTAGATTAC
>NZ_SJDU01000677.1 GCF_005518285.1 Brachyspira catarrhinii
TATTTATTAATTAAGATTATAATATCCGTAACCTGATTTACCAAGATCATTCATATTAACATTATCATGCTCAAATATATATTCAACATCTGATATTTCTCCTGTATTATAATCCCGCTCAGGAGTTTTTTCTGAAAAGTTAGTAAGATAAAAATTAATTGTATTATTATTTTCAACTATATTAAATTTATAATAATTAACATATTGATAGCTAGTAGAATAACGAGCTATTTCAAATTCAAGCATATTATTAGTAATATTAGAAGATATATAATCTATTTCTGAAGATGCACTAATGGGATAAAAAGCAGAAACAAAATCTGCCTTATTATTATTTAGTTTCCATATACTTATATAAACATAATCCTCCGAATCTTGTTTTTCATAAAAACTTTCATCATCAATATTAAAAGTATATACACTAGAAATATAATATTTATTTCCATTTATGTTAATTATATCATTATATTTATTTGTATATACTTTATAAGCATCTAAAGTTTTTATAACATATTTATCTATATTAGTGTAACTATTATTTTTTATATCAATAGAAGCAAAACCTATTACTTCTGTTTTTGTATTTTCGTATTTTGTTTTTTTATCAGATTTTGTATTAGCGGCACATAATATAAGCATAACAATAGAAAACATAATTACCAAAATAAATTTATTCATTTAAAATATCCTCAATACTCACTTTTTCAACACAAGGTTTTCCAATAG
>NZ_SJDU01000678.1 GCF_005518285.1 Brachyspira catarrhinii
GCTCGCTTTCCACTCTTTTTGTCGCGTTGAATTTCGCTTTTCGTCCAGAGCTAAATTCCTGCATAAATTCGCTTGCAAAAGTTCCGTCCTGAATCTCTCTTAAAACTTTTTTCATTTCTTTTCTCGTCTCTTCCGTTATCATTCTTCTGCCCGTTCTGTAATCTCCGTATTCCGCCGTGTTTGAAATAGAATATCTCATCATAGCAAAACCGCCCGAATATATCAAATCGACTATCAATTTCATTTCATGGATGCATTCAAAGTAAGCCATTTCTGGTTCATAGCCCGCTTCGACTAATGTGTCGAATCCCGCTTTCATAAGCTCTGTGACGCCTCCGCATAAAACAGCCTGCTCTCCGAATAAATCCGTTTCCGTTTCTTCTCTAAAGCTCGTTTCCAATATTCCCGCTCTTCCAGCTCCGATTCCGCAAGCATAAGCCAAAGCGTAATCTTTAGCTCTTCCGCTGAAATCCTGATAAACGGCTATCAAACTTGGAACTCCTCTTCCTTCCAAATACTGACTTCTAACTGTATGTCCAGGTCCTTTTGGAGCTACCATTATGACATCGATATTTTTTGCGGGAACTACAAATTGAAAGTGAACATTAAAACCATGAGCGAACATCAATATATTTCCTTCTTTCATATAAGGAGCGACTTGACTGTTGTATATGTCGGCTGAAACTTCGTCTGGAACAAGCATCATAACAATATCCGCATCT
>NZ_SJDU01000679.1 GCF_005518285.1 Brachyspira catarrhinii
ATTGTATTGTAGAATTTATATCCGCTCATTTTTATTTTCTCCTTTTTTCGACAATTACAATTAAAATCAATATAATTTATAGAAAATATAACATATTTTATAAAAAATGTCAAGCGCTAAAATAATTTTATCATCTCACATAAAACATATCTTTTGGGATATAATCGTCAATCATTACGGTTTCTTTAAGATTTCTTCTGCCTTGCATTGCCATCACATTATAAGTGGCGACTCCGATATTGTTATTTTCAAGCATAACGGTTCTTTTTTCCATTCTTTCCAAATCTATATTTGAAGTTCTCACTTGGTCGAAATATTCGCTTGCCAAAACAAAATTTCTAAAAGCCTCTTGTTCGTTTTGAATATTATTTCCGACAGCCGAATTATAAGCGTAAGAAACTCCGATATTATTATACAAACTTGCCAAATAACTCAAAAGGAAAAAATCGCTTTCCGTTCGCATTTCGAGTCTGCCCAATCTTTCGCGTCTCGCCAAAATTTGATTAAGCGCGTTTCTGTAAAAACCGTTCGCCAAATTCGCTCTATCCAAATGAAGTAAAGAATTTCCCAAAGCGTAAGAAACAACGCTATTGCTTGGATTTTTTTGAAATAACGCGTTGAATCCTTCGAATGCTCTGTCGAATTCGTTATTCAAATAATAAATCCATGACAAATTATATAAAAGCTGGTCTCCTCTTAATTCTGGAGGCAAATTG
>NZ_SJDU01000680.1 GCF_005518285.1 Brachyspira catarrhinii
ATTATTTTTATTGGATTAGTATTATTTATATTTCAATTTTGGCTTGGTTTTCCTGGTTGGTTTCAAAATCCTGATTTATATTGGGGAAGCATGAACCCGAAAAATCTTGGAAATTGGCATCCCGTATTGATACAATTAACTTTGATTTGCCTATATAAAATATTTGGCGTTCATTCATACTACTTATTTTTAATAAATTTAATTTTATTCTATTCTGGACTTGCTTTAATAATAATATCTTTATTTTATAAATTTAAAAATAAAAATGTAATATTGCTTTATTTATTAATATTTGTGAAGGAATTATTCTTTATGAATATATCCGAAATAAAAGATTCAACGGCAGCTCTATTTATATGGTTATTATATTCTCTAATATTTTTTCAATTATTAGTTCAAATAAATAATAAACCTGTTAGAATTTTATTAAAAATATTTACGGCAGTTATATTATTATTCGGACTTTTATGGAAACATAACGATATAGTTACTATTTACCCTATTTTTATTCTATTTGTTTATCAATATCTTAAAAACAAAGAAATAAAATCTATAAAGAATTATATAAAATCGTCTGTTTTATTAATGTTGCTATCTGCAATTATTTTAGTTGGAATTGTAAAAGTATTCCCTCATATATGGAGAATTCATAATAATTATGCCTCAAATCATTTAATTTTACTTCAAATAGCGGCTTGTTCCGTTCCAGC
>NZ_SJDU01000681.1 GCF_005518285.1 Brachyspira catarrhinii
AAATGTGCAGGACTTATATATGAATATAATAATTCAACAAGAAGTAAAATTATATATTTAGGAACCAATCAAAAACCAATAAACGCTGCAAAAGGCATATCTATAATAAAATTTGAAAATGTTTACATAGACGAAGTAAAACAAATAATAGACAAAGATATAAAATGCAATAGCTTTCAAAAAGAATCCTATTATGATGTTAATGAAAATCCAATACTAGTATACGGATATCATAATAACTATGCAGGAGATAATAACGGAGAGAAAATATCTATATTTACAGGTATAAATAATGAGCTCGTTATAAATACAAATAAATCTTATGGCTGTGCTTATCTTATATACAAATATAGAAATCCTTTTAACAACAAAGATGAACTAACATATTATGATACCAATAATAATAATATGCTCAATAGTTTTGGATATTATAAGAGAATAAATACCTTTGATGATAGAGGTATTAATATTATAAGCAGAGAATATTATGATATTTATAATAAGCCTACTTTTTTGGCAAATCGTTTTTATAAAGTAGAGTTTATTTATGACAGTTTTGGAAACTTAATATATGAAAAACATTATGATACAAATAATAATATGATATCCGATAGTGTAGATAAATATGCTCTGTCAATCAGAGAATATGATAATAATAACAGAATGATAAAATGCAGTTTCTATGATTTAAATAATAATCTTACTG
>NZ_SJDU01000682.1 GCF_005518285.1 Brachyspira catarrhinii
AAAAATAGCTAAAAAATAATTATTTTATATATAATAAAAATGCTATGGCCTGCGGTAATTGTTTACTGCAGGCTATTTTTTTTAGAAATAAAATATATATAAATTTGCTTTGATTTAAATAAACTATATTAAAATTAAATAATTGTGCTTAAAGATTATAATTGAAAGACTATAATTGTAAAAAACATAAAAGTATTATTATCTACAAAAATAAGTAAATAATTATTTGTAATTATATATTAATGTTTTTGTATCTATTATTTAAACCTTTTTATAATTTAGATTTTATATTACTATTAAAATATATAAATATAATCATTTAATATATACTAGAAATAAAATACATATTATGTTAATATAATAGAAATTTTTGAGGGTGAAATATGAAAAATAATGAAAAAAACTTTGCAGTTCCTTTAGTTTTTTTGGGTGGAAAAGAAAATATATTAAAGGTAAATAATTGTGCCACAAGATTAAGATTAGAAGTGAAAGATATTAATAAAATTGATGAAAAAGAAATAGAAAAATATTATCCTTCTGTGCAAAAAATAAGTTCTACAGAAGTTCATATAATAGTTGGTACTAATGCTAATATTATTGCAGAGTCTTTAGAAAAATTATTATCTTGTAATGATAGCAGCTCAAATAATGTATTAGATCTTATTCCTTTACTTGGAGGAAAAGATAATATAGTAAAAGTAAATA
>NZ_SJDU01000683.1 GCF_005518285.1 Brachyspira catarrhinii
ACTTTAATATTTTCGATTTCGAGCTTTCCGAAGACGACATGAATAAAATAAAATCGATGAATACTAATAAAAGTTTATTCTTTAGTCATACGGATATAGAATTGGTAAAATTTTTGTTAGAATACAAAATTTGATTTAAATTATTAAAGTAAAAATTAAACGGACTTGAATATTTATAATTTTTTAAGTCCGTTATAAAATTTAAATAAAAGGAGAGAAAAAATGAATATATTAGTAGCTTATTTTAGCGCAAGCGGAATAACAAAAGAAGTTGCGGAAAACATCGCCGAAGTTTCTGGAGCGGAAATTTTTGAAATCGTCCCAAAAGTTCCTTATAGCAAAGCGGATTTGGATTGGACAAACGATAAAAGCCGTTCGACTGTGGAATGCAAGGATAAAAATTGTCGTCCAGAAATTGCAAGCAAAATAGACATTTCGCCATTTGACGCGGTTATCGTAGGTTTTCCCGTTTGGTGGTATAACGCCCCAAATATAATTTTTAGTTTTTTGGAAAGCTACGATTTTAGCGGAAAAATCATAGTTCCGTTTTGCACAAGCGGAGGAAGCGGACTCGACCCTGCGCCTCGTTATATGCAAAAATGCTGTCCTAAAGCTATATTTAAAACGGGAAAGAAATTTAATTTTGCCGAAAACAAAGCGAGCATAAAAAGATGGCTTGAAAGTTTGGGATTAGACAAAAAATA
>NZ_SJDU01000684.1 GCF_005518285.1 Brachyspira catarrhinii
ATCCTTCCTTTGACGAGGAGAGAGAGTAGAGATACTTTCCCTCCTCTTTTTTTGTCTAATCGGTTAATAAATTTAATAAGTAAAGTAATAAATTAAAGTTTTTCTCCGTCTGGACGAAGTTTGCGTATTTCTTTTATGCTTAAACCCGTATGTTCCGATATAAATTGATTATCAAGTCCAGAAGATTTTAAACTTTTAGCTATAGCATAATTTCGTTCTTTTATACCTTCGAGTTTTCCTTCTTTTCTACCTTTTTTTATGCCTTTTTCAATTCCTTCTTTAATTCCTTCTTTTCGCTCTCTCGATAGCATCATTTTTTGCCCTACCAAAAAAGCGTCTCTGGCGGCATAAGCTCTCATTAGTTTATCGTCAGAAGTAAATCGTTTATATTCTTCAATCGCTTTTGTCATAATTGGGTTTGCCTCCTTGGCTACTGCCCGCTTTTAGCGAATTCATTTTCTATAGATTTTAAATTATTGCTTGTGAAAAATTTCATCCAAGTTAATAATTTGTTTTTCTTCAATTCTTTAATAGTTGAATTTTCTAAAATATCAATAAATCTCTGAACTTCGATTAAATGCATTTGAATATAATCTAAACTAATATTTTGGTTTTCCGTATCAATCAGTTTAAAACAGCGGTGAGGTTTGCCATCGTCTCCAAAATCCAAATTAAAATCAAGTAAATTAATGCTAATTATT
>NZ_SJDU01000685.1 GCF_005518285.1 Brachyspira catarrhinii
TATAGTGTTCTTATTGATAATAAGAACCCCACTACAAACTACAGTATTACCGTAAAAAGTTGGTATACTTACAATAGCTCCCCAAATGAGAGTCAGGTTGCAAGTAATGCTACGAGTATTTCTGGAGAAGCCACTGTTACTCAACCGTCTGGTGTTTCATATTTCTTTGTCACATATAATACTACTAATAATACTGTATTAGTAAATTTTGCAGCAAACTCAATAGATTATAATAACAGGATATATTTGGAGTATAAAAAATAAAAAATATTTGCTCGAAAATAAAACCGAGTTCTTTTTTGATTAAAGGCTCGGTTTTTTATTTTTGGTAAAAGAAGTAATAATTTATAATTTTTTTATTAAATCGTTATATTCGTCTACATTCAAGGCATAAATCCAAAACTTCTTTTAATTTTATATTAAGCTCTTCTAATGTGTCGGCTTGAGTATGCGCTCCGTTTACCGAAGGAATATAACCCACATAAACTTCGCTTTCTTTATCATATTCTATATAAGCAAAAAATTTTTTATTCATTAAATAAACCTAAAATAAACCTATGATTTTTATAAATAATATTATAACAGAATATTTTTATTTGTCAAAATTTAGATTATAATTAAATTACGATGTATTTTTATATTGATATTATATTTATTACATATATAATATTCGCCATGAAAAATGATAAAGCAAAAAAT
>NZ_SJDU01000686.1 GCF_005518285.1 Brachyspira catarrhinii
AATATACAAACTCCCAATTTCTCTTTTGCAACAAAAAAATATGATGAAATATTTGAGGAATTTATGTTTGCTTGAAAATTATATTCTGCCCGATTATATAGATATGCTTACCGCTTCAAAATGCATGATAAACAACGATTACGCTTTGGAAATAATGCAAGGAATGGAATATTATCCTTACTATAGCGAAGAAAACGAAGAAGATTATCCGACTATAAAATTAAATAGAGACCCCGCGACAAACAAAATGGAAGGGCTTTTGAAAGACAAAAAAATTAAACTAAACAGATACGATAATGTTTGGAGAACTTCATTTAAAAAAATTAAAGTCGATACTCGTCCGAAAGAAAAATATGACGGAGAATGGGAAGACGCTTGGAATAATAGAACGAATTTACTATCCCATATTCCCGAAGATATTTCAATGGAAAAACATATGAATATTTTGAGAGATAAAATAAAAAATATGCTTACGGAAGATAAAGCGAAAATAGAGCCTTTCAGAGTAAGCGTTAAAGACGGAATCGACATGAGAGAAACTATAAGAAATTATTATAAAAACGAAATATATGTTAAAGAAATTCCAAAATTAAAAGGAAATATTGGGCATATAGTCGTTATATTCGATGACGAGCGAGACGAAGACTACGATTGGAATATAGTTTGGTATAGCGAGGCTCATGATGACAGCGATTT
>NZ_SJDU01000069.1 GCF_005518285.1 Brachyspira catarrhinii
TTATATTTTAAGATTCAAAATTATTTTTATTTTATATTCTATTTTTGCAATTATAATTTTATTTTTAATAATTAAATATTTGGACTATATTAAAATTTTTCTTTGCATATTCAAATATATAAAAAGTGTTATGCTTTATTTATTGGAATTATTTAAAATATTTCTTAATAAACTAAAATTAATAAATATAAAAAATTATTCCGTAATATTAATTTTATTTTTATGTTTTTTAATAATGCCAAATATTATTTATAAAATATTTTATAAGAATTTTGACCATACTAATTATGAGAATAGAACTTTGGCAAGCAAACCGATTTTGGTATCGACTAATATAAACGAATATCCAAAAAATTATGAAGAATATTTTAACGATTATTTGTCGTTTAGAAACGAATTAGTAAAACTTAAAAATTTAAATGATATTTTTGTGTTTAAAAATATTATATCGGATAGAGTTTTATTAGGCAAAGCTAAATGGTTATTTTTTAAAGATGCAAATTTAACTGAAAAATATATTGGAGTAGAAGAATATAATTTTACAGAAGAGGAATTGGAAATTGCAAAAAATAATTTAATTCATTTTAGAGACGAGCTTAAAAAGAAAAATATTGATTTTATATTAATGGTATGTCCCGATAAACAATTTATATATTCTGAATATATGCCAGATTATATTAAAAGAAAATCTGCAAAAAACGATACCGATATATTTGTGGAATATATAAAAAATAATTCCGATATAAAAGTCGTTTATCCGAAAAGTGAGTTATTGAAATATAAAGATAAATATCAATTATATTATAAATACGATACGCATTGGAATTCATTAGGCGCTTATATAGGTTATACGGAACTTACACAAATATTAAATATGAATAATAAATATATCGAAAATTTTAAAATTTTAGAATTCGATTCTGCATATAGGAATTCCAATAAAGACGCAAGCGTTTTTTATAACGATATGGCAAGAATGATGAGTTTAAAAAATATAAAAAATTTTAGAGATGATATTATATATATTTTAGAAGATTATAAATATACTATCACTAATATTACGGATGATTGGAGTTCAATTAGAATATCAAATTATAATTTAGATAATTTCAGAAATAATAGAAACATATTAATCATAAGGGATTCATATTCATTTGAGATGATGGATTATATTATAACTGAATTTAAACAAAGCGAATTTATCAATATAAACAGTTTTAAAAGTAAAAATATAACTGAATATAAACCAAATATAGTAGTTTTTGAATCGGTTGAAAGATATTTGAAAGACAGAATGTTAAATGTTATGCCGAATTATAAAATTGAGGAGATTAACGAGGAGTGAATATAATAACTTTAATAAATAAATTTTGTAATTTTACTTTGTTAATTTATTGTTTTTATTTGTCTTATTTGCTTTTTCTAATAAATCGGTTTTATTTTCAAAAGGCGGTATTGCGAAAGAAAATAATGTTTGTCCTCCGCCATTTGAAATTGCAAAATCTCCAAATTTGATTATATCCATTCCTATCAATATATCGGAATCGCCTCCTATTGTGCAAACAGAACCTCTTACCTCTTTTATAGATACATTATTTGGCAATAATAAATTAAATAATGCAACTTCTATATCTTCCGTTTTGCTATTTACTCCGATTATTGTGGTAGTATCTACAATTGTCAATGAAAGTTCATTTAAGACTTTTGGAGTAATTACAGTATTAGTAGCTCCCGTATCCCATATCGCTTTATATTTCTTTCTTTGACTATTTAATGGATTTACTATTTCCGACTCCGATACTAATTCTCTGGCAATCCCTTTATATTGAATACTAAAAGCAAAATGAGGAATTTTTTTATTTGCCATATACCCTCGACATAAATCTTTGTATTTCTTCTTCGTCCGTAGCCGTAACGATTTTTATCATAAATGTTCCCGCTTTCATAGTTTTTATAGCTTCGCTAAAAGCGTCTCCATCGTTGTCATATACGCCTTTTAATTCGCTGCCTTGTATAACTAAATGTTTTCCTAGATATTTTTTTCTATATTCTTCTTTATGTTTGTTATAATATTTATTCTCCAATTCAAACATATTTTAACTCCATAAATAAACTTATATTTATATTATAATCAATTTAAATTATTTTTCAATACTATACCTTAATACAAAACAATCCCCAGAACAGCGGAAATTAATATTATAGCTATAATAGGAAGTTTCTTAATTTTCAAAAATATTGATAATGCGAAAATGAAAATTCCAATTGGGCTTATATATTTGAAAATTGCTTGAATAAAATTCACATTTCTTAATATCGAGGTTTCCGTGAGTTTGACAAAAAAAGCGTCTTTTGAAAATGTGATTACCGCCGAAGCTATCAAAGCGACCGCGCAAACTCTTAAAGCGTTCATTATCGCGTTAAATTGTTCGTTTTCTTTTATTTTGTAGAAAAATTGTGATACAATCATTGTGATAAAAAACGCTGGAACGAATATTCCTAATGTGGCGAAAAATGAGCCTAATACTCCCGCAACTCTATAACCCACGAAAGTAGCAGAATTAATCGCTATCGGACCGGGCGTTATTTGAGATATTGCCACCAATTTTGAAAATTCCGAAGCCGTTACCCAACCGTAATCTTCCAATATTCCTAATAAAAGCGCGATTATAGCGTAGCCGCCACCGTAAGTGAAAAGTCCCAATTTTGCGAACACATAAAAAAGTCTGAAATAAATCATAATTTTGTCCTTGCCTTTTTATCAATTAAATAATAAATCCATCCGATTAAAGCGGAAATTAAAAGCGTATAAATTACATTAAATTTGAAAAATACCACAAGAATGAAACTTAATATAAAAAGTATAACGGTAAATTTGTTTTTTAGAACTTCCTTTCCCATTCCGTAAGCTGAGAGTAAAATTAATCCCGCTATAGCTCCTTTTATTCCCAAAAATGCCTTATTTACATATTCCAAATTCTGAAATCTTTCAAAAATTGGAGCGATTATAAGAATTATTACAAATGAAGGAGTCATTACGCCGATTCCAGCCATGATTCCGCCCAAAATTCCCGCAATTTTAAATCCCGTGAGTAGCGAAGTATTAACCGCAATAACGCCTGGAATACTTTGAGCCAAAGCGAAAACATCGATTATTTCCTCTTTTGTTAGAAATTTTCTTTTATTTACGAATTCATCTTCCATTATAGGAAGCATTGCAAGTCCGCCTCCGATTGTGACGAGTCCGATATAAGAAAACGATATAAACATAGTCAAAAACGAAGCTTTTTTTTCTTTTACATTTACATTATTATTTTTTTTCGTTTCCATAAATTTATTTCCGAATTATTTTTATTTGAAATTATTAGATTTTGATAAATAGATTATATCAATTTAATTAATTGTCAATGATTTAATTTTATATTTAATTATTGACTTTATAACGATATGATTTATACTAATCGTTAATGTCTAATTTAAGTTTTAAAGTTTTGAATTGGGATTTCTTTTCTCCAAATATGAATAAAGAATATATTTTGAATAATCTAAACGAAAATTTAAATATATCTTACGGAGATGCGACTCCAGATTTGGATTTTATTCCGAGAGCGCAAAGAAGAAGATTCAGCCAAATAACGAAATATGTTTTCGAGTCGGTTAAAAATCTTATAAAAGAAAACGAGCAGATTCCGATTTTCTTCGTTTCAAAATACGGAGAGATAAATCAGCAATATAATATGTCTAAAAAAATAGTAACCGAGCATGAAGTTTCGCCCGCGTTATTTAGTTATTCGGTTTTCAATACGGCGATTGGACAGCTTACGATATTTTATAAAAATAACGCAAGAGCGCTTTCAATTACTTGTTATGAAAATTTTTTGGATGCGATTATTTTGCAGGCAACCTCTTTTTTGAATAATTCAAGCGATTATAATAAAGCTCTTTTAATAATAGCGGACGAAAAACTTCCGCAAAGTTATGAGGAAATATCGAAAGATAAAAATTATTCTTTCGCGTTTTCATTCATTATATCGGCGGATAAAAACGAAAGCGATATAAATATTGAAATAATTGACGGAGAAGATAAGAAAGACGAAAATTCTATAATCGATTTTATAAAATTTATTTCTACAAATCAAACTAATTTGAAATTAGGTAAAATAGAATTAAATAAAATAAAAAATATTAAATAAAAGTTATACAAATAATAGAAAACCACATAGTGACGCCTCGTAATGACAATATTTTTTATTCTTTCGGTTTGAAAATCAAAGAAATAGAATTAACGCAATGCCTGATATTTTTGTCGGTTAAATGTTCGCCTTCGAATACATGTCCCAAATGCCCTCCGCAGTTATTACAGGTTATTTCTATTCTGTATCCGTCAGCATCCAAAGTTCGTCTTACCGCTCCTTTTATTTCATCGTCAAAACTTGGCCATCCGCATTGAGATTTGAATTTATCCTTTGAATGATACAATTTTGCTCCGCATTGTTTACAGCAGTAAATTCCTTCTTCAAAGAAATCGTTATATTTTCCCGTGAATGGATATTCCGTGCCTTTGAAAATTATAATATTTTTTTCTTCTTCCGTTAATTCGTTAAATTTTTTTTCTTTCATTTTACAACCTATTGATTTAATTTTCTAGTTTAATTTTCTAATTTAACTTTTTTAATTCTTCGACTTCTTTTGCAAATAGTTTCAACGCGCTTTCCACAACTTCTGGCTTCGTCATATCCACTCCAGCGACTTTCAAATTTTCTATAGGAGTTCTACTTCCGCCACTTTTTAAGAATTTCAAATAATTGTCTCTGTTCGTATAATCGCTTTTTTTATTTCCCTCAAGCACTCCGTTTGAAAGAGCGACAGCCGCAGACATTCCCGTAGCGTATTTGTAAACATAGAAAGAACGATAAAAATGCGGAATTCTTAAAGCCTCCAAATCGCTTGTCTCTTCCAAAACCGAATTTTTGCCGAAATATTTTTTAAGCAAATCTTTGTAAACTTTTCTTATAAGTTCCAAAGTAGTCGGGTTTCCTTCTTCCGCTTCTTTATGAATTATATGCTCGAACTCGGCAAACATTGTCTGTCTGAAAACGGTCGCCACAAATCCGTTAATATCTTTATTCAACAAAAATTTTTTAACTTCTTTTTTGCTTTCATTTTGCATCAAATAATTAAAAAGCAATTTTTCGTTAAAGGTGGACGCAACTTCCGCCTCAAAAATTGTATAATTATGATGCTGATAAGGATTATTTTTTCTGCTATAATAACTATGCATACTATGTCCCGCTTCATGCGCCAATGTAAATACCGATTCTATACTTTCGTCTCTGAAATTCATCAATATATAAGGTTCTGACACATAACAGCCCGCCGAAAATGCGCCGCTCGTTTTTCCTTTATTTTCGTATTTATCAACCCATCTTGAATTCAAGCCTTTAAGCAAAATTGAAACATATTCTTCTCCCAAAGGCTCGAAAGCTTTTCCCAAAATTTTAACCGCTTCGTTAAAAGTATTTTTTATTTTTACATTTTTCACTATCGGAGCGTATTTGTCATATTGTCTAAAATCTTTTATTCTCAATTTTTTCTGACAATATTTATAATAATTATGCAAAGACGGTAGGGCTTTATGAACGCTCTCGATTAAACTATCGTAAACGCTTATTGGAATATCGTCTCCGAATAATTCCATTTCTCTAACGCTTTTATAATTTCTGATTTTTGCGCTAAATATATCCTGCTTGATTTGGCTTGCGTAAAGTTCGGCTAAAGTATTTTTATGTTTGTCGTATTCTTTATAAAATTGATTGTAGCTTTCTTTTCGGATACTTCTATTTTCGCTTTGCTGAAAACTTGAAAAAGTCGCATGAGTCAAAGGCGTTTTTTTATTGTTTATTTTAATCTCTCCAAAATCCAAATCGGCGTCATTTAAAGTGTCGAATACATTTGAAGCGGTTGAAGATAATTCGCCCTGCAACGCGAGAATTCTCTCTTCTTTTTCCGATAAAGTATGAGGTTTATATTTTAGAATTCTTTTCAAATAAATCAAATATTCTTTTAAAGCTTCGTCTTTCAAAAATTCGTTCATTTTTTTATCTTCAATGTTCATTAATTCGGGTTCAAAATAACTTAAATTTGCCGAAAGCTCGGAAGAAAGTTTTGAAAACCTTGCGACTTTAATATTGGAATCGTTATTCGTCAAATCTTCAGTTTGTTTTAAGAAAGCGTATGAGCCTAATTTTTCCAAGATTATTGACGCTTTCATTATCGAATCCAAAATATTTTTTAATTCGTTTGCCGATTTTGATAAATTTCCTTTGAATTTTTTAGCTTCTTTTGAAAATTCTTCCATTTTCTTAAAATCGCTTTCAAATTCGTTATCGTTTTTGTATAATAGAGATAGATTCCAAGTGTCTTCAGTTTTTACATTTTTTCTTAAAATTAATTTATCTTTCATTTTAAATCCTTTTTATTTTAAAAATATTTTATATAAAAATTATTTATCCAAACTCGAAGTGCAATTAGGACATTTACTCGCTTTTATATTTATAGTCGAAAAACAATAGGGACAAGTTTTTTCCGTCACTTCTTTTTCTTCCTTTTCTTTTTTTACGAAAGATTTTTCCATTTTATTAAAAGCTTTTATAACTAAAAATACAGCCACTGCCGTTATTAAAAATGTTATAAGAGTATTTATAAAAACTCCAAAACTTATTACAACCGCTCCAGAAGATTTTGCCGCTTCCAAAGAACGATAAGGACCTTCGTTTTCAATTCCTTTTTTTATGACTAAAAATATATTGGAAAAATCTATTCCTTTTAAGAGCAAACCTATCGGAGGCATTAAAATATCATTAACCAAAGAATCGGCTATTTTACCGAAAGACGCTCCTATTATAATACCGACAGACATATCGAGTATATTTCCTCGCATAATAAATTTTTTGAATTCTTTTAACATAATTATCTCCGTTTTTTAATTTAATTTATTAGAATTTATTTAATTATATATTATATGCGATTAAATTAAAAGTATTATATTTATAAATAATATTTAAAATCAAAAAGAGACGGCAAATTGCCATCCCTTTAGTTTAATAAAAAAATTTATTTACAAGAAGTTTACCTATGTTGTCTATTATTATAATTTATATAATTTAATTGTTCTCTCTGTTCTGGCGTCAAAATTTTGAGTATTGAAACTTCTCTCTCTATTCTTAAATAGTCGATTTCTTTTTCAATATCTTTTCTTTGATTGATTAAATCTTTTATAACATTTAAATCTATATCCGCTTTTTCTCTTTCGTATTCAAATTTATAATCCACGCCTCTTTTTCTGTATTCCGCTTCTCTTATTCTAGTTTCATAATCATAGTCGATTTTATTAATCTCGTTTATTTGTTCTTCGGTTAAATTTATCCATTCCAATCCCCTAATTACATAAATATGTCTATGATGCCTTCGTTCATATCTTGGAGCTGGAGGGGTTGGAGGATTTCCGTTTTGCGTTTGCGGAGTTGGAGGTTGAGCGAATACTGTCGATACCGCCAACATACTTAAAATAATCACGCTTAATAATTTTTTTAATTTTCTTGTCATTTTTAATCTCCTTGATTTTTGGATTTTTATTTATTTTTTATATAACAATTAGACGAATATAATTCTAAAAAGTTCCCGCTTAAAATTATTAAAGCGTTAATATTTTTTGAAGAATATTAACGCTTTTTTGATAGATTTAATATATTAAATTTTAATAAAAAATTAATAGATTAAATCATATAGTATTACTGCATTTCCCGGTTTTTAAATATTCATCTAAATTTTTATAAGTTATTTCAACCATATTTCTAATGGACTTTTTAGGAACTTTTTTATATTCCAAAACCGTTATTATAATACTTGAATTTATAAAAATAATTATATATACTATAAATAAATATAATAAATTAGAGGTATTTTTATGATTTCTACATTAATTTTTAATTGTTTGCTTTCCGATATTGACAATAATATAAATAATTCTCTGTCGATTTGTTATTTGCCAGAATACAATGCCGAAGGCACGCCTGAGGCGAACGAAAAAAATGCAGGAGAGTTATTTATGATAAATGAAAAAGGTAAACTCGAAGGCATTAAAGAAGGCATAAAAGAAAATAGTTATACCATAGCCAAAAATCTGAAAAAAGACGGAATGGATATTAATTAATTTCAAAATATACGGGATTAAGTATCGAAGAAATACGCAAACTTTAATTAAAATATTTGAATTCTAAATATTTATGAAACGACTAAAAATGGAGAGAAACTATAATTAAATTCTTTTTATCAAATTCTATTAAAAAAACAAACTATATATTTTTGCATTTAGACTTTGAAATAATTTTCGATTTAATAATTTTACTTTATTATTTTAAAAATATATAGCCGCCTAATTTAATTTTAAGACGACTATATAATATATTATTAAGAGAAAACATTATTTTTAGAAATACCAAGCGACACCGCAAGAG
>NZ_SJDU01000687.1 GCF_005518285.1 Brachyspira catarrhinii
TAGTCTTATTCGAACTATTGGCGTTATTAGGATAATTAACATTCATTTGTTTTCCCCTATTTCCTTGATTTTGGTCATAGGTTCTGTTTGTGCCAGAAGTTCCTTTATTCGGATTTTTTATATCCGCGCTGTGATTTTTACCCATATTCTCTCACCTCCTTTTTTAAAATAAAATATTTACTGTTTTGATAAATACGATGTAGTATATATCTCATTAACATTAGTTCTTATATCTACACGTAACAACCCATTACCTGCATCATATGAAACTTCGAAATAATCTGTAGTTGGGTTATTAATAGTCGCTTCTCCATCTCTACTGCTACTACCAGCGTAAGCAAATTTCTGCCCGTATTCCTGATACCAATTTATTACTGTGATATCAAAATTTACGGAAACTTGCTCGGAATAATAAGCTTTTCCAATTATACTACAATAGCTACCGTTGTTTGTAACCGCTGCATAACTGTTATAAAAGCTATTAGTATAGATTCCTTGAGGCGGATGGTTTTGGTTAGTCTCACCAATAATATTGCCACTTCCAGTTGTCTCTTCATTTTTACAGCTTGTATATAAAGCCATAACTAAAGCTCCTACGACCATGTAGGTAAAAATTTTTTTGATATTCTTCATACGAATATCCTCCTATTAATAAATTTATTTATAACTAAACAAGGAATTTTTATTTTCCTTG
>NZ_SJDU01000688.1 GCF_005518285.1 Brachyspira catarrhinii
CAAGGAAAATAAAAATTCCTTGTTTAGTTATAAATAAATTTATTAATAGGAGGATCTTCGTATGAAGAATATCAAAACAATTTTTACCTACATGGTCGTAGGAGCTTTAGTTATGGCTTTGTCTATAAGCTGTAAATCGAACGAAGAGCCACAAGCGACTGGTGAAACCAGCTCAAATCATCCTTCTCAAGGGAGCTATACTAATGAATTGGATGGAACTGGAGCAACCGTTACAATAAACAATGACGCTTGCACCATAGAAGGAACCGCTTTTCTTTACGGTTCTCCTAAGGAATACACCAATTTTTCTATCACCGTAACAAGTGGTGGTATTTCTATATTAATACTCACCTTCATTACGCTGGTAGTGACTACGAACAATCTGAAGCGACCATTCATTCGCCTGCTATAGATTATTTCGAAGTTACTTATAATACTAATGGTAGAGCAATTCTTGTAGACTTAGGACCTGAAGGAAAGAGATATAAGACAGGGTATTTAGAAAAGCAGCAGTAAATATTTTATTTTAAAAAGGAGGTGAGAGAATATGGGTAAAAATCACAATGCGGATATAAAAAATCCAAATAAAGGAACTTCTGGCACAAACAGAACCCATGACCAAAATCAAGGAAATAGAGGAAAACAAATGAATGTTAATTATCCTAATAACGCCAATAGTTCGAATAAGACTA
>NZ_SJDU01000689.1 GCF_005518285.1 Brachyspira catarrhinii
TTATTTGATTGAGAATAAACGGGCAAGCAAAATATTGGCAAGCAGAATATTAAAAATATTTTTTTCATAACGATTAATTTGTTTCTTAATTTTAATACGATTATATATTATTAATAAAATAAAATAAAATATATAATAAACTTTTATTTTCTTTATTTATCGGTATAATACGCCTTTATTTTATAAAAATAATTCTCATAATTAAATATTAAATTTAACTAATAATTTTTTACTTATAAAATTAAATAATGTTATTTATATCGCTTACAATATTTTATTTTTCAATATATAATATATGCGTTAAAAAATTAATTATAAATTAAATTATTTTAAGAGGAAAAATTATGGCTGATAACAAAATTGATATTTTTGAAAATTATCCCGTATATAAATCTTTATTTTATTTGGCAATGCCCACAATTTTGGGAATGCTTGTAAATGTGTTTTATAATATGGTAGACACTTTTTTTGTAGGGCAAACGGGCGACCCAAATCAAGTGGCGGCGGTTTCTCTCACTATGCCGATTTATTTGCTTCTTATGGCTTTTGGAAATATTTTCGGTATTGGAGGAGCTTCCTATATTTCAAGGAATTTGGGAGCTAAACAGTTCGATAAAGTGAAACAAATTTCATCTTTCGGATTTTACGCGAGCATTATTGTCGGATTTATAAGCATGGCAATATTTTTAAT
>NZ_SJDU01000690.1 GCF_005518285.1 Brachyspira catarrhinii
AAAAACCGAGCCTTTAATCAATTAAGATAAAGAACTCGGTTTTATTCTAAAAATATTGTAAATTATTTTTTAGTCTTATTTGAACTATTGGCGTTATTAGGATAATTAACATTCAGTTGTTTTCCTCTATTTCCTTGATTTTGGTCATAGGTTCTGTTTGTGCCAGAAGTTCCTTTATTTGGATTTTTTATATCCGCGCTGTGATTTTTACCCATATTCTCTCACCTACTTTTTTAAAATAAAATATTTACTGATTTGTTAAATAGCCTGTCATATATCTTCCGTCAGGTCCGAAAGTTATATCCAATCTTCCATCGTATTTAACCATAAAATAATCTGTAGTAGGCGAATTAATAGTCACTTCAGATTTTTCAGTTCCGTAGCCGTTAATACCAGCGTAAGCAACGGGGTCGTTGTAATACTGATACCACGTTGTTATGGTGATGGAAAAAGTTTGGGCATCGTTAGTGTCAAAATAATTATAAGCTGTTCCCGTTATGGTGCAAGTGCCGTCATTGTTTATTGTAACGGTTGCGCTACTGCCAGTGCCATAAAGAACACTATTATAGGTCCCTTGAGAAGGATGATTTGAGGTAGTCGTCCCAGTCTCTTGCGGCTCTTCGTTCGATTTACAGCTTATAGATAAAGCCATAACTAAAGCTCCTACGACCATGTAGGTAAATA
>NZ_SJDU01000691.1 GCF_005518285.1 Brachyspira catarrhinii
ATGATATTAAAATGCATAAAAATATAATCATATAAATTTTAAATTAATTTTTTAAATTTTTTCCCATGAAAAAAAGAATATTTTTATTAACTCTATCGTTCGAACTTATTATAATAATAGCGACGTCTATATTAAACGCTAAAAATTTGCCCGAACTTCCGAATATAATTTCAAAAAATAAAATAAATTACGGAACGGCTTTGAAACTCTATAACGAAAGAAAATATTTAAACGCTTATAATCAATTCACAAATATAATAAACGGCGCTGACGAAATTTTAATTAGAGATTATGTCATATATTACGGAGCAAAAAGCGCCTTATACGCGAACATGTATGACGAAGCCATCAATTTATATTCAACGATTATTAAAGAATATCCTCGCTCGACTCTCTATCCTTACGCCGAACAGTATAAAGCGTTAGCCGAATTTTACAGAGACGATTATCCTATAAGTAATTTTTTTAACGGCAAAACTCAAAAATGGATTAAAGAATTTGTGGGATTAAGAGCTTTGAAAAAAATTAAAGACAAAGAAAAAAATAAAGAAATAGCTTTGGAACTTATAACCAAATTTTACAATAGGGAAGCGATAATTTATTTCAATAATAATTTTAAAAAAGATGCTTTGGAACTTTCGAATAATATAAAATATAAAATGGCTACGGAGTTATACGAAGCG
>NZ_SJDU01000692.1 GCF_005518285.1 Brachyspira catarrhinii
TTGATAAAACTCAATAATAAATCTTCGTCTCCTTTAAGTCCGAAAAAGTATCGGATAAAATAATCATTTAACTTTTTAACTTTCTTTTTAATTTTTTTCATAATTATATTATAACAAAAAATTATTATTTGTCAAAATATAAATAAATTGCTTACTAAAAGCGTTAATTAATTTATAATTTTGCACTATTTTTCAATTATAAAACCGCTTTCAAAATCTCAAATCGATTAATCTAGCGGTTTTACTTTACTGCTTACAAATTATGAAATCGCTTGTTTATATTTATCCATAACATATTTTATGAAATGTTTGATAATAAACGCTTCATAATGAGGGGGAATGGTCATATCGTAATCAATTTTTTCTATAATATCGTCCGTATCGGCTTTATATTTGTCTTTATTAATTTTATACTCGCCAGATTTATCGTATATTTCGTCTAATATTTTTTCTTTAAATAGTATCTTTTTTATGTTATCAATAACATCTGTTAAATTCTTTTCATTATTTACATCTCCAAAAAAAGCGTCTAAACTCAAATTGGAAGATTTGCTTTTATCTTTAATAGAATTAATGTATATGCATGAATTTTCAGTGTCTAATCCTATAAACTTTACAGGCACAATATTATCTAAATTTGTTTCGTCTATAAATTTGAAATAATTATAAACGATTGA
>NZ_SJDU01000693.1 GCF_005518285.1 Brachyspira catarrhinii
GAGTGTTTCTTCAAGTTCTTTTATTTTTATGTCTTTACTTTTTAATTGAAATATGATAAAAAATACCATAAAAGCAATTAATGAAAAAAGCACAAAGACTAAAAAATACTTAGATTTAATAATCTCAAGCACTTTATTTTTAATGAAGTTTATTATAAAAGTTATAGCTACCGACATTTTATTACTACCTATTTTTGTATATACATTCTTTTATTTCTTCTATATCTTTTTGATTAATAGAATTATTTTCAATCTTTTTTTGTGTTTCTTTAATCATATCATAACGATTATTATTTCTTTTACTTTCTTTTGAATGATCATAATAATCAACTAAATAAGTAAAAGCACTGTATAAAAAATCTAATTCTTTTTCATCAGTAATAGTTTTTTGCTTATTATAAATAAAAAGCATACATTCTCTAATTGTCATTTGATTCCTTTTTTTCTTCCTTTACATTTCCGCCTTTTAATATTTTTAAGAACCCTCTTAAATCACTTCCAGAACTTGATAAATTAACACCCGCTAAAATTATAAAGAAAGCAATAGCTTCCTCTTTACTAGGTATTCTCCCACGATAAATATAAACTATACTAATCCATACAACTCCTAAAATAAAAGTTATTATGCTTGTATATATAGAAAGTTTTTTATTGGCATTATGCTTGTCTGTAAAAT
>NZ_SJDU01000694.1 GCF_005518285.1 Brachyspira catarrhinii
CGTTTGAATTTTCGTTTTAAATCGTTATTTAAATTTTCATCCGAATTTTTATTTTCGTTTTTATTTGAATCTTTTGAAATAATCTCGTCTTTAATATATTTAGACTTGTCAAAATCTTCGCTTTTCTTTTTGTCGGTAAAATATATAAAGACTTCTTCCAAAGTTCTTTCTTTAGCTCTAATCTCCAAAACTTCAAAATCGCTTTTAACCAAATGTTTAACTATAGAAGCTCTTATATCGTTTCCTCTCTCGCATTCGATTATGATAGAACCAAAATTATCCGTTTCCGCTTGAATGACTCCTTGAACTTCTCTAACGCAAACAAGAGCGTCTTCAACTCCGCTTGCGACTTTTAATTCGATATTTCCGCCGAGTATCTCTCTGTCCATCGCCGTTTTCAAGCCTTCGATTGTATCTTCGGCTATCAGCTCTCCGCTGTCTATTATTAAAGCTCTTTCGCAAGTGTCTTCGACTTCGCTTAATATATGAGTCGACAATATAACCGTTCGCGTTCCTCCCAAACTTTTTATTAAAGAACGAACTTCGATTAATTGATTCGGGTCGAGTCCGCTTGTAGGTTCGTCCAATATTAAAACTTCGGGGTCATGTATTATCGCTTGAGCGATTCCCGTTCTCTGTCTGTAGCCTTTAGACAAATGCCCGATTATTCTGTCT
>NZ_SJDU01000695.1 GCF_005518285.1 Brachyspira catarrhinii
AAATACGCGAGCGCTTTGGATAAGGCGGCAAGAAAATCTATTATTCATGCAAACAGAGCGGGCGCTAAAAAATCGGATATGATGAAAAAAATCAACGCCGTGTAATAAATCTTTCGTTAAAATAAAAATATTTGTTTAATAAAATTTTCAAAAAAATTAGGAGTTTTTAATGCTACCCGTAAACGATTTAAGAAAAGGAGACGCTATAATTTTGGACGGAGAAACCTATTTGGTAATGGACGCTCACTTTCATAGAGCGCAACAGAGAAAAGCGAATGTCCGAACTAAATTAAAAAATATGCTTAAAGGAAATATCGTTGAAAAAACTTTTTCGTCTACCGAAAGCGTGGAAGAAGCGGATATATCTTACAGAAAAGCTCAATATTTATACGAAGAAGGAAACAGTTATATTTTTATGATTTTAGACGATTACGAGCAAGTTCATGTCGATGCGGAAATATTGGGAAATAACAAATACTATCTTTTGGACAACAGCGAAGTCGATTTGCAATATATTAACGATGAAGTTACGGCGGTTCGTTTTCCAATTCATGTAGTTTTGGGAGTAGCCTATACGGAGCCAGGGTTTAAAGGCGACACAACGGGAGCCACTTTAAAGCCCGCAAAACTTGAAACGGGAATGGAAGTGAATGTTCCTTTATCATAGTTT
>NZ_SJDU01000696.1 GCF_005518285.1 Brachyspira catarrhinii
AATCCATAATATTTCCAGAATTATCTTATGTATAAGACTATATTAATTTTCTTTTTATTTCCATTTTCTATATTGTCTATCCAAATATCTCCAGAATGTTTAACTATAATATTATAAGAAGTATATAAATACAAGTTATTAAAATTATCATCATTATAATTTAATAGCGGAGTTTTAAATAGTTTCAATTCCACTTCTTCTGGTATTTTTTGGGATTCAAAAGCAATTTTTATCAAAACATTACTATTTATTAAATTATTCTTAAACCCATTATTAAATAAAAACTCCTCTTCGTTATAATCTATTGAGCTGTAAGATATATTTATAAAACTATTAACTTTAGCTATATTATATATAAATAAAAATACATTTGATATTGAATTGATTATTCTATTTTTATCCAAAAATGCCATATAAGTTTTTTCATTTTCTTCTTCTAAAAATTCGATTTTAATTCGTTTGGAAAGAAATAAATCGGAAAAGTCATTTGCAATATCATTAATAATTTCATTTATATTTTCGTTGGTTTTATTTAGAACTAAATTATTTGAATTTATATCGTTAAAATCATAAAATACTTTCATAGCTATATCTATTAAAAAAGATTGCCTCAATATAGATTCTTTATTTTCTTTAATATAATTTAAAGAATCACTATCGTTT
>NZ_SJDU01000007.1 GCF_005518285.1 Brachyspira catarrhinii
TTTATTATGTAACAGGCGAAAATATAGCTATGCCTCATACATCTCCAGAGTTTGGCGCTATTGAAACTTCTATTGCCATAACTACATCTAAAGACGGAATATATTTTGAAAATCATGAATTTAATCCCGTAAAAGTTATATTTATGATATCGGTATTGAAACCTGACGACCATATTGATTTTATAATGAAAATAGCCGATATATTGCAAGATAGAGAATTTATATATAATTTATCTAATTGTGAAAACGATAACGAACTTAAAAATATTTTATTAAATCGTATAAATAGTTAATAAATTATATATAATTTCAATTTTGTAATATTCGGAAAAATATGAACACGATAGAAAAATATAATAGGTTGGAAGAATTAAAAAAATTAGTTATAAAAAATAAACGATTAATGGTAGAAGATATTGTGGAATATTTTAATGTATCTTACCCAACGGCAAGAAGATATATACAAGAGGCTTTAGTAAATAATAAAGATTTAAAAAAAATAAGAAACGGCATAGGATTAATTACGGATTTTGGAAATACGGAAATATATTTTGAAGAAAAATTAAATATAAAGACTGAAGAAAAAAAATCTATAGCAAAAAAATGCGCTTCTTTAATATTTGAAGGCGAAAGTATTATAATAGATTCGGGAACTACCTGTTATTTTTTCGCTCAAGAACTGTATCATAAGAATTTAAAAATAGTTTCAACGGATATCAGAATAAGTATGGAACTTACGGATAATAAGGATATATCGGTTTATACGATAGGCGGAGAGATAAGAAAAGGCTATTATTCCATAGGCGGTCCTATAGCTCAAGAAAATATTCAAAATTTCAATGTTAATACGGCTATAATGTCCGCTGATTCTATAAATATTGACAGAGGTATAACGAATACCGATGTATTTGAGATTCCAGTAAAAAAAGAATTAAGAAAATGTTCCAAAAGACTTATATTAATATCGGATAGCTCAAAATTTAATAATAATTCTTTTTATCATGTTATGCCGTTATCGTCTATAGATATACTTATTACGGATTCTAATATAGATAAAAATATATACAAACGATTAAAAGAAGAAAAAAATATTGAATTAATAATAGTATAAATTAAAATCAATAATCATTATGTTCATTGGAATTTATATCTATTTTCAAATCATTAACCAAATTTATTTTTAAATAAAAGTTTTTATTATATTGGTAGTTAAAAAACGAGTATGCATTCTATACATCTTCGTCTTTATTCAATATCGTCATGTGTATATGGTCTTCCCACTTTCCGTTTATTTTCAGATATTTTTTTGCAAGTCCTTCGTATTCGAATCCCAATTTTTTTACCAAATTCATCGAAGCTCTGTTATGAGGCATTATATTCGCTTCTATTCTATGGAGTTTTAATTCTTTGAAAATTATTACAATCGCCGCTCGCAACGCTTCAATCATATAGCCTTGTTTCAATTCTTCTTGGTCTAATTTATATCCAACCGTTGTCGATAAAAAAGAAGAGTTTGCAATATTTGTAAAGCTAATCATTCCGATTATTCTTTTTTTATCTTCTATTTTAAAAATCCAAAATTTTAACATTCTGCCGAATTTTGTCTCTTCCAATTCCTGCTTAACGATTTTTTTATGAGTCGCTAAATTATAAAAAGATTCTGGACGCAAAGGGTCGTATTCTTTAAAAAAATTCTTATTTCTCAAATAAAAATTTACAATTTCTGGAGTCATATCCATATTTGGTTGAATGAGTAATAATCTTTTCGTTTTATAACTTTTCTTTATCATATTCTTTATTAACTATCTCTACTCGTTTATTTATCGTATTAAAGACGAACCTTCTTAACATTTATATTTTGAGTGGAAGAATATAATTTTTCCGCTTTTTCGGGATTAACGGCGGCGCAAGCGTATTCCAAAACATTTACATTAACCAAATACTCGGCGTTAATAGACGCCACATAATCCGCGGTATCTCTACTCGTATAATAAACGCAATGGTCCAAAGCGACTCCCACAAAATCCAAAATTAAAACCTCTTTATTTTCTCTCGCCACATCTATAAAATCTTTATGCATATAAGAAAAACCCGAAATTCCGTCATCGTCCGCATCGACTCCTTTTTGAACATATATATAATCTTTCTTTTTTTTGAGTCCATCGACTATTGCAGAACCGTAAGTTCTCGCCACGCAATGACGAGGAAGCAAAGTTAAAGTTTCTTCGTCTCCCGTTTCTTTATCCATAACTTTTATTTTTGAAAAAGGCTCTTTGTCATGCGTAGAAGCAAACGAAATATGATTCGAAGGATGCCAATCTTGAGTCGCTATAATCGCGTCATATTCTCCGTTTTTTATAAGTTCGTTTATGATGGGAATTAATTCGTCAGCTCCTTTAACAGCCATAGGTCCTCCTTTCATATAATCGTTTTGCATATCCACTATTGTAAGTATTTTTATTTTGCTCATAATTAAACTCTTATAATTTACGAAATTTTTTGAAGTCCTATTTCTTCTTGAACGGGAATCAAAGCGTTAATCGTTTCTTTTATTAATTCGTCCAAAGAGACTCCCAATCTTTTTGCTCCTTTATTAACGACTTCTCTGTCTACTTTTGCCGCAAAGTTTTTATTTTTCAATTTTTTCTTAACGGATTTTACTTCCATATCTTCCACGCTTTTTGAAGGGCGAACTAAAGCGCAAGCCGTTATGAATCCCGCAAGTTCGTCAACGGCGTATAAAGTTTTTTCCATATCGCTAATCGGTTCAATATCCACGCATATTTCAAAACCGTGACTTTGAATCGCTCTTATAAAACTTTCTGGCAGATTCTCTTTTTCCAATATTTCCTTAACTTTAACGCAATGTTCGTTTGGATACATTTCATAATCCATATCATGCAATAGTCCAACCATTCCCCATTCGTCCTCGTCTTCTCCGTTTTTTCGGGCAAAATATCTCATTACCGCTTCGACTGAAAGCGCATGTTTAAATAACGATTCTTCGCTATTGTATTTTTTAAATAATTCTATAGCTCTATTCCTTTCTATGCTTGCCATAAAATCTCCTTCAAAATGTTAACATAATTATATGTTATATTCATATATTTTTCAATATTTAAATTTATAATTTTTTAAATTTTTATGAATTTTAACTATATGTCGAATAATTTTATATAATTAAACTATTTCGATATATTTTTTATTATTTATACTTGATTATATTTAATTATATGGTATAATATTTATAAATAATTTAATTATTAATGGTTTATTAAAAATATCCAATTAAACAGGAGAATATATATGCCCCCAAGGTCAAAATTAGGCGAAATACCAAGACAGGAAATGCCGACAAGAAGCGCCGAAGAGCGAAGAAAAGATTTTAAAGAAGTGCCAACGGGTTATACCGAAGAGCAGGCTTTAAAAGAGGCTTTAAGATGTTTGGATTGCAAAGTTCCTCATTGTATGGAAGGATGCCCCGCTAAAGTTAAGATTCCTCAATTTATAGGACTTGTCGCGGAAGGAAAATTTTTAGACGCCGCTAAAAAAATTAAAGAAACCAACGCTTTGCCCGCCGCATGCGGAAGAGTTTGCCCTCAAGAAACTCAATGCGAAGAGCGATGCGTTGTCGGTAAAAAATTCGAGCCAGTAGCAATCGGCAAATTGGAAATGTTTGTAGCCGATTACGAAAGAAAACATTCCGAGCATGAAGATTTGAAAGTGGAAAAGAACGGCAAAAGAGTATGCGTCATCGGAGCTGGTCCCGCTGGTTTGGCATGCGCGGGAGATTTAATCAAATTGGGATACGATGTTACGGTTTTAGAAGCGCTTCACACAATCGGCGGAGTTTTAATGTATGGAATTCCAGAATTTCGTTTGCCTAAAGAATTGGTAGCTCATGAAGTTGAAAATCTTAAAAGAGACGGAGTAAAATTCAAAATAAACGAAGTCGCTGGAATATCTTTGGATTTTGGAGAATTAAGAAAAGAATATGACGCCGTATTTTTGGGAACGGGAGCGGGGCTTCCAGTATTTTTGAATGTCCCAGGCGAACATTTATGCGGAGTTTATTCGGCAAACGAATATTTGACGAGAGTAAATTTAATGGGCGCTTATAAATTCCCAGAAGTCGACACTCCCGTTATAAGACATAAAAAAGTCGCCGTGCTTGGAGGCGGTAATGTCGCTATGGACGCTTGCAGAACGGCGGTGAGACTCGGAGCGGAAAAAGTTTACATAGTTTATAGAAGGACGGAAAAAGAGCTTCCAGCGAGACTCGAAGAAATCCATCATGCTATGGAAGAAGGAGTGGAATTCAGATTTTTAAGAGCGCCTTTGGAAATTATCGGAGACGAAAACGATAATGTTGTCGCCATAAGAACTCAAGTTATGGAATTGGGAGAGCCTGACGAAGACGGAAGAAGAAAACCGATTGCAGTCGAAGGAAAAATCGAA
Organism: Brachyspira catarrhinii; assembly: GCF_005518285.1. GTDB lineage: Bacteria > Spirochaetota > Brachyspiria > Brachyspirales > Brachyspiraceae > Brachyspira > Brachyspira catarrhinii. Next base: position 4,459 of record NZ_SJDU01000007.1, read on the forward strand.
GATATAGAAGTTGACGCGGTGATTATCGCTATAGGAACGACTCCGAATCCTTTGATTGCAAGAAAAGTTCCAGAGCTTAAAATAACGAAAAAAGGAACTTATGTCATAGACGAAGAGACGGGAGAGACTTCAATGGACGGAGTATTCGCTGGCGGAGATGCCGCAAGAGGAGCGGCTACGGTTATTCTTGCTATAGGAGACGGAAAAAGAGCGGCTTACGGAATAGACAAATATTTATCGGAAAAGTAAGAATAGTTTTCAAGATACCTTTTTAAATTAATTTTTAGCCCGATGTTTAACGACTCGGGCTTTTTTAATTTAACGATTAATTATTATTTATATTGCTTATAATTTATTATTTTTTAGAATGTTTATTTCTATATTCCAGAGCGTCTTGAACTATCGGAACTAATATATCGAAATCGAGAGGTTTTTCTATCAATCTAAAAACTCCTTCCGCTATTATTTCTTTTACCATTTCCGTATTTCCGTAAGCGGTGATTATAATAATCGGAATAGAGCTTTTTCTTTTTTTCATTTCTCTTATCAATGCGAGTCCCGTCATAGTGGGCATAAGCAAATCTGTTATAATGACATCAACGGGATTTTGTTCGAGTATAGTTATCGCGGCTTTTCCATTTTCCGCCGTTTTTACTTCAATATCGTATTCCTCGAATGTATAAGTTATAAGATTTCTGATATTTTCTTCGTCGTCTACCGCTAATATTAAAGGTTTTCCGTTTATCATATTTTTCCCTTATCAAATATATTTGGATAATCTGTATAAAATATTTTCTTTGCCCAAAAGCTCGCAAATATGCGAAAGTTCCGTTCCAGCTCCGCTTCCCGTTAAAACATATCGAATCGGATGATATAAATTTGGTCCTTTTAATCCCGTTTCTTTTTGAGCGGATTTTATTAAATCTTTCATATATTGGTCTGTAATTTCGTTTTCTTTTTCTATATTGCTTTTTATAAATTGAAGCAGTTTTTTGCTTTCTTCTTTACTCACAATTTCTTTCATTTCATCGGTTAATTCAAAATCGTTTTCAAAAAATACGGGAACATATTTATTTATGTCGGATAAAACAACGCAATTATGCCTTATTGCCGAAACAAGTTTTTTAGCCCATAATTTTTCGCTTTCGGTATAATTTTCTTTTAAGAAACCGCCTTTTATCAAATACGGAATAAACAATTCAACCGCTTCGTCCAAATCGATATTTTTTATATGCCAAGCGTTTAAGTGCCTAAGTTTAGCCGTATCGAATATCGCGGGACTTTTTGAAAAACGAGATAATGTAAAAGCCTTTATCATTTCTTTATCGTTCATAGTTTCAATCGCTTCGGGATGCGTCCATCCGAGCAAGGCTAAAAAATTTCTCATAGCTTGAGGCAAAAATCCTTCGTCTTTATATTCCATTAAAGTCGCCGCTCCATGTCTTTTCGATAATTTTTTTCTATCGTCTCCAAGTATAGAAGAAGTGTGAGCGAATTTTGGAGGTTCGCTTCCGAGCGCTTTATAAATCAAGATTTGTTTCGGAGTATTTGAAATATGGTCTTCGCCTCTTATGACATGAGTTATTTTCATTAGCATATCGTCTATGACTACCGCGTAATTATAAGTTGGAAAACCGTTTTCGCGCACTATTATAATATCGCCGATTTCATCGCTATTTGTTTTTACCGTTCCTCTCACATAATCTTCAAAAATTATCTCTTCGTTTTTTGGAACTCTGAATCTTATTTTCGCCGCCTCTCCGTTTGCCACTCTTTTTTTCGCTTCTTCTAATGGAATATCCTTACATTTTCCATCGTATATTATTGGCTGATTCAAAGTTTTTTGCATATTCGATTTTTTTTCCAATTCTTCGGATGAGCAAAAACAATAATAAGCCTTTCCTTCTTCCATCAATTTTTCGGTGTATTTTTTGTATATGTCTAATCTCTCCGATTGAAAATAAGGTCCGTAATCTCCGTTAACTTCCGGTCCCTCGTCCCAATCGACTCCGAGCCATTTAAGAGATTTTATAGCCATATCTACCGCTTCTTTAGTGCTTCTCTCTTGGTCGGTATCTTCAATTCTTAAAATCAATTTTCCATTTTTAACCGATTTTGCATAAAGCCAATTAAATAAAGCAGTCCTCGCGTTTCCTATATGTAAAAACCCCGTTGGAGACGGAGCGAATCTAACTCTAATATCGGACATAAAATATACCTTAAAAATTATTTAGTAATTTAGACTTAATTATTATACATTAAAAACAATAAAAAGCAATAAAATAAACATAATATTTATATAAAACTATTTTCATAATAAGCAATATTGAATTATTTATTTTCGTATTATATAATTTTATTATGTATTATATATTAGAATTATATGAAATAGGAAAAGAAACGGTTTGGGGCGGAAATTCGCTCGCCTATTTATATTCAAAACCTTTTGAACTCGCTAAAAATATAGGCGAGAGCTTGGAAATATGCGATTTGAAAGAGGGTAAAAATATAATATCGAACGGAGAGTTTAAAGGCAAAACTTTATCGTATTTGATAGAAAATTACGGCGAAGAATTTTTAGGTTCTGATTGCTCCGAATTCATAAAAGAAAAATATTTTCCGTTATTGATAAAATTCATAGACGCAAAGGATAAATTATCGATTCAAGTTCATCCAAACGAAGAATACGCGAATAAAAAACATAATAAACATGGCAAAAATGAAATGTGGTATATTATGGATGCAAAAAATAATCCAAAACTTTTGATAGGATTAAAAGAAGGAATTGACAAAACGGCGCTTAAAAACGCGATTGAAAACAAAGAAAATATAGAAAATATGTTTAATTATTTTGAAGTTAAAAAGGGAGACGCTTATTATATTCCGAGCGGATGCATTCATGCGATTCTTGGCAATGTTATTGTAGCCGAAATACAAACTCCGAGCGATATTACTTACAGACTTTACGATTGGAATAGAATTGATAAAAACGGGAAAGGAAGAGAACTCCATATTGAAGATTCTTTTAATGTGATTGAAAATATAGATTCTTCAAAATTAAAATCTCAAAGAATAAATAAACTTAAAAACGAGAATTTGGAGATTAATCAAATATTTTCAAATAAATATTTTACAACCGAAGAATATCTTATTAAAGATAATTTTTCTTCAAAAACGAATAATAAAACTTTTGAAATAATTATAAATATCGAAGGAAGCGGAATCATAGAATCCGATATGAAAGACAATATTATAGAATTAAAAGCGGGCAAAACGGTTTTGATTCCCGCAAGTTTGGGAAATTATAGAATTAAAAGCGAAAAAGAAATGAAATTTTTAAGAATTACGATTTGATTTTGTAGGATTCTTTATAAGGTTTTATTAATGGATATTATTGAAATGAAAGATGTGCATAAAAGTTTTGGCTCTCAAAAAGTATTGAACGGAGTAAATCTCACGGTAAATAAGGGCGAGACTTTGTCGATTATAGGAAATTCTGGATGTGGAAAAAGCGTTCTTGTAAAACATTTGATAGGATTATTGCAACCCGATTCTGGAACAATAATCGTAGAAGGGCGGGATATTAATCAAATTTCGGATAACGAATTAACGGAAGTTCGTAAAAAATTCGCGATGGTTTTTCAAGGAGCGGCGCTTTTCGATTCGTTGAATGTTTACGAAAATGTGAGTTTCGGTTTAAGAAGAATAAAAAAAAATATGCCAGAAGAGAGAATAAAAATGAAAGTAGCCGAAGTTTTGGATATGGTTGGAATGCCGAATATAGAAAAAAAAATGCCTTCCGAACTTTCTGGCGGTATGAAAAAGAGAGTCGGTTTGGCGAGAGCGATTGCTATGGACCCAGAAATTTTGCTTTATGACGAGCCGACTACGGGACTCGACCCGATTATGTCGAGAATAATTGACGATTTGATAGTGAAAATGCAAAATTTACTTAATGTGACAAGCATAGTTATTACTCATGATATGATGAGCGTTTTTAGGATGGCGGATAGAGTGGTTATGCTTTACGATGGAAAGATTATTGAAGGAGGGGACCCCGAGCATTTGCATGAAATTGAAGAACCTCATTTAAAATTCTTCTTTATGAGCAGTATTGCGAAAAAGGGCGAGGATATAGAAACTATAAAACCCGTGGATTAATTATATATTTAGATATTAGAGGTAATTATTATATGAGAAAAAAAATTAAATTGGGAATATTCTTTATATTGACTATAGTATTATTGGTATTTTCCGTAAGCATACTTGGAAATTTAAAATTGAAAGGCAACGGATATAGAATATATGTGGATTATGTTTTTATCGGCGATTTGCTCGTAAACGGCAAAGTTTCATATAGGGGCGGAGGAATAAATATAGGTTTTATCGAAGATATAGCGATTAATCCAGACGGAACAATAAGAGTGACTTTATTCATAACCGATAAAAATGTGATTTTGCCCGAAGGAACGAGATTTACTATACAAACGGTTGGACTCGGTTTGGGCGAAAAATATATAATGGCTACTCCGCCTACCATAACCACCGAAGGGCTTAAAAGTCTTCCGCCAGAAAGCGTAGTTAAGGGAGTAGAGCCTTTTAGTTTGGAAAGCACTTTGGGTTCTATAGGAGATATAGGAAAAGAACTTAATTTGGACGAATTTACAAGTATAATCACAAATATGTCTTCTACTATCGAACTTATAACTAAAATAATAAATACGAACGAAGCGGATATTAACGAAATAATTTCAAATGTCAATAAAAGTATTGCGAATATAAATGTCATAAGCAGAGATTTGTCTTCTATAATAGCGGATATCGAAAGCGGAAAAGGAACGGTTGGAGGCTTGATGAAAGATACCAATTTACAAACTAATGTTTCGCAAATAATAGAAAATTTGAAAATATTTAGCGAAAAAGTGCGAGATAATCCTTCGGTTTTATTATTTAGGGAAACTCAAACTAATAAATAATTTTTAATTTTATTTATGTAATTTAATTTTATGAAAGGAGATTTTATTATGGGTTTATTTAATTTTAATATTTTTGGTAATAATAAGAAAAGCAAAAGCATAGACGAAAACGATAAAAAATATAGAATCATAGAAAGCGAAATTAAAAAATTCTCAAAATCGAAATTGAATAAATGCTTGAAAGACGCGGAATATATCGCGATAAAAGCGGGCAAATATTCTTTAAAATATTTCGGCGCTCCAAGAAAAGTGTCGAAAAAGGGAAAAACCGATTTATTTACCGAAATCGACTTAAAAAACGAAGAAACTATAAAAAAATATTTGACGAAAAAATATCCGAAATTCGCTTTTTTGGGAGAAGAATCGAACGACTTTGAAGATAAAGATTTTTCATGGATAGTCGACCCGATAGACGGAACGAGCAATTTTATTCACGGTTATCCTTTTTATTGCGTTTCAATAGGTTTGGCTTATAAAGGTTATCCGATTTTGGGAGTCGTTTACGCTCCTTTGACAAATTCGGTTTATAAAGCGCATATCAAATCGAAAGCTTATAAAAACGGAAAAGTTATTAATGTAAGTTCGAGTAATAAATTAATCGAATCTCTTATTATTACGGGATTTTATTATAATACGGCTACGGACGAAGATTTTTTGAATAATAGAATGATTGATTTTGAAAATATGGTTAGAAAAAGTTTGGCTGTTAGGCGAGACGGTTCTGCGGCTTTGGATATATGTATGGTTGCCGAAGGAGCTGCGGACGGATTTTTTGAATTCGGACTTTCGGCTTGGGATATTTGCGCGTCCACCGTTATACTTAAAAGAGCGGGCGGGCTTATTACAAATATAAATATGAAAGAATACGATATTTTTTCTAAAAAACAGTATATAGCGAGCAATAAAAGAATTCATAGAGAAATGATAAAAACTCTTGAATAAGTTTTGAATAAATATAAAATATAGGACAATAATTTTTATTAATTAAATTTTTTGAATAAAATAACTTAAATAAAAAAGGAAAAATTTTTATGGTAGCAGAAGGTAATAAAGGAAAAGTTATTCAGGTTGTCGGTTCTACTTTGGACGCCGAATTTGAAGAAGGACATTTGCCCGAAATATTAAACGCGCTTTATATAGATAAGGAAGTCGAAGGAATTCAAAGGCATATTGTTTGCGAAGTTCAACAACATTTGGGCGGAGGAAAAGTGCGGGCAATCGCTTTGGAATCAACGGACGGAGTTTCGCGAGGAGACGATATTATAGATTCGGGAAATCATATAATGGTGCCAGTGGGAAACGAAACTATAGGAAGAATATTTAATGTATTGGGAAAAACGGTCGATAAAGGCGAACCTATAGAAGCTAAAGAATATCGTTCGATTCATTCCGTGCCGCCAAGATTCGATGTCCTCGAACCGAAACTTGAAATATTTGAAACGGGAATAAAGGTTATAGATTTGCTCGCTCCCTATATTAAAGGCGGGAAAACGGGATTATTCGGCGGAGCTGGAGTGGGAAAAACGGTTTTAATAATGGAGTTAATTCATAATATTGCAAGCGAACATGGAGGCTATTCGGTATTTGCGGGAGTAGGAGAGAGAACGAGAGAAGGAAACGATTTGTGGAGCGAAATGAAAGAATCGGGAGTTATCAATAAAACATGTTTGGTTTACGGACAGATGAACGAACCTCCAGGAGCGCGTTTGAGAGTAGCTTTAACGGCTTTAACTATGGCGGAATATTTTAGAGATTCTGCGGGACTCGATATTTTATTATTTATAGACAATATTTTTAGATTTACTCAAGCGGGAAGCGAAGTTTCCGCTTTGCTTGGAAGAATGCCATCGGCGGTTGGTTATCAGCCCACTTTGGCTACGGAAATGGGAACTTTACAGGAAAGAATAACATCCACTAAAAACGGCTCTATTACTTCCATTCAAGCGGTTTATGTGCCAGCGGACGACCTTACCGACCCCGCGCCAGCGACAGCGTTTAGCCATTTGGACGCCACGACAGTTTTATCGCGAGAAGTGAGCGAAAAAGGAATTTATCCCGCAGTCGACCCTTTGGCTTCCACAAGCAGAATACTCGACCCTTTGGTTTTGGGAGAAGAACATTATCAAGTGGCGCGAAATGTGCAAAATATTCTTCAACGATATAAAGATTTACAGGATATTATAGCGATACTTGGAGCGGACGAACTTTCCGAAGAGGATAAATTAACCGTTTCGAGAGCGAAAAAAATCGAGCAGTTTTTGAGTCAGCCTTTCTTCGTAGGCGAGCAGTTTACGGGACTTCAGGGAAGATATGTAAAAATAGAAGACACGATAAGAAGTTTTAAGGGAATATGCAACGGAGATTATGACGATTTGCCAGAACAGGCTTTTAGATTTGTAGGTTCTATAGAGGAAGCGATTTCAAAAGCGAAAGCTATGAATTCGTAATTTTTTATATTTACAAAAAGTAAAAAAATGATTATTTTATACCGATAATACAAAAGATACTAATTTTTTAAGTAGGGCGATAATATGCTGTTTAAAATGAACGAAAATTTTTTAAGAAAAAGACTCAAATATCTTATGCCTCTCATGTTTGTTGTAAACGCTATTATCACCATAGCAGTTTATTCTGTAACCATATATTTTATTTATCAACAGTTTACTCCCGTAAGAAGATATACATATTTCTTTATGTTAATGACTTCTTTAGCGATAGCGATAAGTATATTTTTCGACTTTTTGAAAGTTGAAAGAGGAAAATTTGTCCATTTGGGAATTGTGTATATATTTAAAACCGTATTCGCTTTTGTGGTAATAGCTGTGCTTACATATCCGATATACATACTTGACGGAACTATGACATTATTCGAGGTGCTTAATTTCAGATTGTTAATAGTTTTGTTGTTTATAAATTTCGCAGCCTCCATATCTTCGTTGTCGTTTTGGATTTTGGTTAAACCTATATATCAAATCACGGGCAAAAGAGAATATTATATTCCTATGATGTATGTTATAATGCCATACTCTATGGTATTCGTTATTTTTGTTTTAGTAATATTAAACGGTATTAATTATAGAAGTTCTTCTCTTTATTACGAACAATATAATAATATAGTAAGTAGAGAATATATAAGCGACGCGGCCACTTCGATTTACGATGCAATTAACGAATATGTAAGCGTTGAAAACGATTTTTCTTTTTATTTAAGAAATATTTCAAGATACGGAGATAATCTTATGCAATACGGAGAATTTTTATCGCAATATTTGAACAATAGATACGGAAGCGATACGAATATAAACGCTTTTTATATACATTTTTACGATGCGAGGGTAAGCGGAATCGACATTAACGACACGATTTATACGAACGCGCGAAGTTTGAATATGATTTTTAATAGAAATAATAATTTTATTTTTAGAGTAAACACAAACGCAAATTTGCCGATTCCAGCGATAGAAATTCGAGGCGCTAATCGTAGAATAAATATTATCAGAGATTTGGAATACTTCTATATATATAATCCGATTGTTTATAATGGCAATATTATAGGTTTTGTGGCTTTGGAAGTAAAATCTTCAATTTTTATAGATTTATTAAACGATTATCCTAACAACGATATATTTATCGCAAATAACAATTTTGATATAAACGCTTATAATAAAATGAATTTTCTCGGCGCTCTTCAAAGTCTATTGAATAATCCCGCGACTTCTTCGGAATTAAGAGACGAGGCTAACAATAATTATTTGAATACGATTTCGGATTCCAGAATAGTTTTGAACGAAAATTATAATTTATATTTCGTTAAATATTCGCTTTTTAACGATATTTATGTGATTGGAGTTTGGGAATATCAAATTCCTTACAGAGCGAATATGGATTTTAGAAGAACTATTTTATTTTCGACTTTGACTATATATGTGGGATTAACTCTATTTGCGATAGTGCTTTTTATTATAGTTATCATTTTAAGAAGGACTATGGTTCGAGCAAAAAATGTCGCGGATTCTTTAAGCGAAGGTTCGGGCGATTTAACCGTGAGACTTCCGATAACGAATATTGACGAAACGGGAGAATTGGTGCATTCTTTCAATAAATTTTTGGATAAAATGCAAAGTATCATAACGAACATTAAAGAAAACACTTATGTCCTCACGGGAAGCGTTCAAAATATTCGTTCTTCGATAAATATCGGAGTGAGCGATTTTGAAAGTTTGAATAAAGAATTCAAAAACGAAGTGGCTAATTCCAATAAAATTGCCGAATCCTCTTCCAACGCCGCGAGAGTTACTTTTATGCAAAGAACGAGAATCAATTCGGTAAACGAAATCATAAGACAGCTTTTGGACAATATAAACGAAATTAGCGAAAAAATGAAATCTCAATCGGATGCCGTCAATAGAACGAGCGTGTCGGTTCAGCAAATGATGGCGAATATTATCACCGTAAATCAAGGTTCTATTAAGGCGAATAATTATTCCAAAACTCTCGATATAGAGGCGAGAGAGGGAGGAAACATATCCGAATCGCTTGCCGATGCAATTCAAGGAATTAAGGATTATTCGAAACAAATAACGAGCATTACGAACGTTATACGAAATATTTCCGAACAAACGAATCTTTTGTCTATGAACGCGGCAATCGAGGCGGCTCAAGCGGGAGAATACGGACGAGGCTTTACGGTCGTTGCCGAAAAAATCAGAAAACTTGCGGAAGATACGGCGAATAACTCTACGGTAATCAGCGATTTAATCGAAGAGACGATTCAAGCGATAGAACAAATGGTAGGTTTGGTGGCAAAAAGTTCCGAGTCGAGCGATAAAATTATAGAAAGTTCCAATATGCTTACGGGAGTTATCAATTCCATATCCAACGCAAACGAAGAATTGGATTTGGGAAGAAGAGATATTTTAAATAATGTTTCAAATTTGAATAGCATAACCGAAGCGGTTCAAGAACTTTCCGTTAAACAGATGCAAATGAGTTCTATGGTAAGTCAAAATATTTCTGGAGTCGACAAACTTGCCGAAGATGTGGTTAATGTGGTAAACAATACCGAAAGCGATGTTAAAGTTCTTTTGGGTTCTATCGAAAATGTAGCTCAATTATCGAATTCAACGGTAGACAGTATGGAAAATATGGATAAAAAAATCAAAGAATTGCAATATATTTTCTTACAATTATACAAATTGGTTATATCTTTCAAAACGGAAAAAACCGAAGAGGAAATAAAAGAAGAAATGAAAAAACTTAATCTTTTGGATAAAATCAGAATCAAACTTGAAAAAAGGTCTAAAAAACATAGAGAAAAAGAAATTGGCAAAAGGAAAAAAGAAGAAATTACCGAGTTATGATTAAAAAAATTTTCGTTTTAATATTCGTTTTTAACGCGTTTATTTTTAATATAGCGTTTTGTCAAATCGAAAATGTGGAAAATATCGAAAAATTGTCGCATAAATTCTATTGGAATTTGGAAACGGGAAAAAGAATAGAATCGGTAAAAACTGCCGATGTCGAATATTACGAAAACGGAATTTTGAAGAGAACTTATAAAGAAAGAAATATTGTAGATTTAACCGTTATCGCAATCGCTCCGAAAGGCGGTTATAGAGTTAGCGGTTTATTCAAAATTTTCAGAATGCAAAGAGGAGAGAGAGTTTTTCATTTGGACGAAGAATATACGAGCGATTTTATAATTCGCACAAACGGAAGGTTTGAAGTGCCTACCGTCCATTTTATGCCGAATGTTAGACATATTCCGACATTCCCCGATAAAGAAATAAGTCTAACGGATTCTTGGAGCGCCGAAGCGGTTGAAATAGTGAAAGTAAATAACGCTCCGAATCTTTCTATGGCTTTAGCGTCCGATTATCTTTTTGCAAATATCGAAACTAACGAGGAAGGAAAGAAAAACGCCGTTATTCAATATCATATTATGACGGATAAAGATTTGGTTCAGGCGGGACTTGCAAGAAACGGATATCCCGCGAGAATTTACGGATTCAATTACGGGACATTTTTATGGGATATGGAAAATAATATTCCAATTTCTCAAAGCGAAAAATATCAAATACTTTTTGGCTACGGAAAAGAATTGGCTTATAGAAGTTTGCAATATAAAATGAATATAGTAAGCACTTATAAAATATACGATTCGATTTCAAAAGAAGAAGAGGACAGAGACAGAAGAGAACTTGAAGAAAATTTAAATAATGACAATAACATTACCGTTGAAACCGTGCCAGAAGGTTTGGTTTTGCGTCTCGGAGAAATTTTATTCGATACGGATTCTTTTACTTTAAAAAACGAATCGAAAGAAACTATTGACAATATTATCGAAGCGATTAAAAAAACTTACCCCGACAGAGAGATAATAGTTCGAGGACATACCGACAATACGGGAAGCGAACAATATAATAAAACTTTATCCGAAAGAAGAGCAAAAACGGTAGCCGATTATATTTTGCCGAATCTCAATCATGATAAATTATCCTACAGTGGTTTTGGAGACAAAGAGCCAATCGCTCCAAACGACACGGAAGAAGGAAGAAGCAGAAACAGAAGAGTAGATATTATAATCAAATTAAGATAATTATTTTTATTAGAATTTTTTATTTCTTTCATTTAAATTCTTTAAGATAATTTTTCACATCCGAAACCAAATCGTTTATCGAATTTTTATTTAAATAATCTATTTTCTTACCGTAATTTTCTAAAAAAACTTTGTCGTCTTCCGTTTGAATATTTTTGCTCGCTAAAATTTTTCTAAACATAAGCATCATTAAAGCATGATGAAGTTTTAATTTTGAAAAGTCGATTGCTCCTCTTAAAAAATAAAATGTTATATTTTCTTTTTCTTTATTTTTAAAATTTTTATTTATCGCGTCTTCGTATAATTCTTTATGCTGCGGATTTGAAATCCCGACTATGACGCAATAAATTTTTTTATCTTTGTTTAACTTTTTATAGAATTTTTTAATATTTGCATATACGGTTAATTTGCTCGCGTATAAAGAGCCAGCGAATATTATAACTTCGTAATTATTTAAAGTTTGAGTCGATATGTTGTCCGCTTCGAATAAATCGGCATGAAGTTTGTCGGATATCCATTTTGCGTAAGTCCTTGCGGCTCCGTATTTGCTTTTATATATTACTGCGATTTTCGGCATAATTTTTCCTCTGTTTTTATTTCTTCATTATATTAAAATATTGACGATAAAACTATAAAATATAATAAAATTTTTATTAAAAAATTTCAATTAAAAATATTGACATTTTTTTTAAATATATTAATATAAACGCAAAATTATTTAAGGCATTATTATGAATACGATTAAAAAAATATTGCATTATCTATTCTTATCTAAAGATTCTTTGAGGCGTTAATCGCCCGCATCAATTATCTAAATTAATAAATCTATTAAAATAAAATATAAAAGTTAAAATTAAAATAAAGAAAAAATTAAATTTATTATTTAAAACGGAGAATTAAAAATGATAAAAGTATCGATAATAGGAGCGACAGGCTACGCTGGAGTAGAATTGATAAGACTTTTACTTTTGCATCCAAAAGTGGAATTAAAAAATATTTCTTCAAAAAGTTTTGCGGGAGATAATATAAATAAAATATATCCTAATTTGAATAAATATTGCGAAAAGATTTTGACGGACGAAGACTCCGCCATTGAAGATTCGGATGTCGTATTCGCGTCTCTGCCCGCGGGGTTGAGCGATGAAATAGCTAAAAAATGTTTCGATAAAAAAATATTGTTTATAGATTTGGGAGCGGACTTCAGACTTTCAAACGAAGAAGATTATAAAAAATGGTATAAAAAAGATTATAAATATAAAGAGATTCATAACGAAGCGATTTATTCGATTCCCGAAATAATAAA
>NZ_SJDU01000070.1 GCF_005518285.1 Brachyspira catarrhinii
AGTTTTTCTATTTCTTTATCGAGCCTTGAAAGTTCCATTAAAATTTCGTCCGATTTTATATTTCTAATAAATGTGAATACGCTTATAACTATTACGAATAATATTATAATTATAAAAAGCGAACCGATAGGGTAGGTTTTTGTTTCTATTTTTTCAATATTTTCAATTTTTGTTTTATTTTCTTTTAATCTCTTTCTCATGATTAGCCTCTATTTCTATAATAATTGCGCCGCTCTCATTTTTGCGCTTCTGCTTGCGGGATTTAATTTTATCTCTTCTATTGTCGGAGTTAAAACTTTAGAATTTATTAGTCTAAATATTCCTTCTTTATTTTTTGTTTTTTCATTGTCTTTAAAAAATCTTTTTACAATTCTGTCTTCCAAAGAATGATAACTTATTATGACTATCACTCCGTATTTTTTTAAAATATTTTTTATATTTTCTATCGATTTTTTTAATATATTAAGTTCGTCATTAACTTCTATTCTCACCGCTTGAAATATTAAAGTGGCGGGATTTATTTTTCCGTATTTTTTAGATTTATCCGAATTATGAAATATTATATTTTCCAATTCTTTTGAAGTTTCTATATTTTTTTTCTCTCTTTCTTTTATTATCGCGTCCGCTATTTTTGAAGGATTTTTTATCTCTCCGTATTCTTTAAATACTCTCTCCAAATTATTTTTGTCGTATTGATTAATCACTTGATAAGCGTTTTTTTCATTTATTCCGAGTCTCATATCGAGTTTATTATTTTCGTTAAAAGAAAATCCTCTTTCTGCCTTTTTGAAATGAAACATTGAAACTCCCAAATCGTAAAGCACAAAATCTACATTTCCAATTATATTTTTAGGGAGCAAATCCGTCATTTTATCGTAAGTGTCGTTATAATAATGAAATTTTTTATAATTCGATAATCTTTTTTTAGCTATCTCCAAAATATTTTTATCTCTTTCAAAACTATGAACTTCAAGATTCAAATCGAGCATAGCTTTCGTATGTCCTCCCTCTCCCAAAGTGGCGTCTATAACGATATTTGAATTTTCGGGTATAAAACTTAAAACTTCGTTAATCATAACGGGCTTATGAATTATTTCGTATTCAATATTATTCATTTATAATATTATCGGTTTTTTTATTATATAAATTATTGTATTGATATTTTTTAGAGTTCTAATTTAGAATTTTTTTAACAAAAATATTTTATAATGATAAATTATTATAGAAAATAGTAAATTAGTTTTTATGAAAATTTTATTGTTTTGTAAAATCAACTATGGTAGGGTCTGCATGAAAGCCAGAACCCTTAAAGCCTGCCGCCCTCATATAATCGGCAGCACAATTTGATGAGTTATTAAATGTTAATTTGCATTCATGTTCATCATAAAAAAGAGTAATAAGATAATTTGACACTTTAGCAGTAAAGGGATAAACAAAGGTGTTGTCTATAGTTAATTTTCCTGTATAGCTATAAGGGACGGGTAAATCATTTTTGTTCAGGTATGGTTCGGGCGAAAGCGTAATATTACCATCTCCGTCAATTTTTAATTCTACTTTAGAATTATGGTGATTTGTATCATAACCTATCCAAGTTCCTTCAAGCTCATGTTTTGTAGTTGGAGTAGACGGCTTTGAAGGTTCAGTAGGTTCAGCTGGCGGAGTTTCAGTAGGTTCTTCGTTTGATTTGCAACTAATTGAAAAGAATAATATTAATGATAATAATGCGATAAATAACTTGAATGATAAAAAATTAGCCAAAGTATAGTATTTCTCTTCTCTTCTCTTCTCTTCTCTTCTCTTCTCTTCTCTTCTCTTCTCTTCTCTTCTCTTCTCTTTCATGAGAATTCACTCCCGTTAAACAGATTTATTCCGAATTTTTTTCCTTCGGTTATTTATTATTTTTTATATGCAAATTATATAATATTAAAAAAAATTGTCAAGCGTTTATTTGAATATTTTTCGTTATTAATATAAAATCTTTTTAATCAAAAAATCTATAATAAAATAATAAATAAAATATGTCAAAAAGCGTTATAAATATAGTCAATGTGTCAAAAAGTTTCGTTAATAAAATTTTGCTCGATAAAGTAAATTTGCTTATAGAAGAAAAATCCAAAATCGGAATGATTGGAAGGAACGGAGCGGGAAAAACCACTTTAATAAAAATACTTATGGGCGAAGAGGAAGCGGACGATGGAGAGGTAATATTTTCGGACGAAGTAAAAATTGGTTATTTGTCGCAAGGGGCTAATTTTGACGAAACGGAAAAAGTCATTGATTATCTTATGAGAGCGACTAAAAAAGAATCTTGGACTTGTTCCAAAATAGCGAGCGGATTCGGAATCGACCATATTAAAATTAATTACAATATTGGCGATTTGTCGAGCGGTTATAGAATGAGAATTAAACTTGCGGAAATGATGCTCCATGAACCGAATTTTTTACTGCTTGACGAACCTTCAAATTTTTTGGATTTGAATACATTAATAGATTTGGAAAATTTTTTGCTCGATTATAAAGGAGGATTTTTAATCGTATCTCATGACAGAGAATTCTTAAAAACAACTTGCGAAAAAACAATCGAAATAGAAAACGGAAAAATAACTTATTTTCCAGCGGATATAGAAGATTATTTTGAATATAAAGAAGAAAAAGAAGCCTCGATAAAAAAATATAATAAAAATATCGAAGAGAGAAAAGCTCATTTGGAGAGATTTATCGAAAGATTCAGATATAAAGCGACTAAAGCTAAATCCGTTCAATCTCGCATAAAACAGATGGAAAAATTAAAAACTATTGAAATAACGCACCCCGCAAAAAATGTAAAAATAAAATTGCCTGCGGTCCAAGAAAAAAAAGGTTTCGCTATAATTTCGGATAATTTGAATATAGGATACGATAAAAAAATTGTAGCCGAAAGCAAAAGAATTGAAATATTTAGAGGAAGCAAAGTCGCGGTGCTTGGACAAAACGGAGAAGGCAAAACAACTTTTTTAAGAACTATATCGGGCAGAATAAAAGCGCTATCGGGAAATTATAATTACGCTCAAGGAATAAAAATCGCGTATTTCGGAGAAGACACTTATAAAAATATAACCGCCAACGACACGGTTTTATCTTATTTGAAAAAGCATGCAAAACAAGGTTTATTGCATCAGGAACTTTTAACATTGCTCGGAAGTTTCTTATTTTCTGGAGACGATATTAATAAAGATGTTAAAGTTTTAAGCGGAGGCGAAATGGCAAGGCTGTCGCTTTTGTCGGCAATAACTCAATGCGCCGATGTTTTGATTTTGGACGAACCTACGAATCATTTGGATTTTGAAACGGTAGAAACTTTGGCAAATTCTCTTAAAGATTATATGGGAACGATTTTTTTCACTTCGCATGACAGAACATTTACAAGTTTGCTCGCCGATACGATTATTGAAATTAAAGACAAAAAAATCTCTCTCTATTCGGGCGATTACGATTCTTATGTTTATAAAACTCGTCTCGAAGCCTTAAAAGAAGAGGAAGAAGAAATTAAATTTCAAAACAATAATAACAATAACAAAAATGATATAAACGAAAATAAAAATAATAGTTATGAAGATAGAAAGAAAATAAGAAATAAACTTTCAAGATGCGAAAGCCTATTAAAAAAGTCCGAAAGTCAAATTAACGATTATAAAGCCGAAGAAAAAGAATTATTAAAATTTTTTGAAGTTTCTTATGACGAAGAAAAAAGCAAAAGATTACTTGAAATTAAAAAACTGATAGAAAAAGCCGAAAACGAATGGCTTGCGATTAACGAAGAGATTGACGACATAAAAAGATTATTATAAAAATTATTGTAATAATTCTACTTCATGTAAAGTTTCTTCTCTGATTTCTTTGTCCGTTTTTATAATATTTTCGATTGTAAGCGGAATGTTTATTTCTCTGTCGCAAATTTTTTGGACAATATCGAATATATCCGTAAAGCCGATTTTTTTCTCCAAAAAAGAATAAACGCATATCTCGTTTGCGGCATTCAAAACGCAAGGATAGAGTCCTCCTTTTTTACCGCATTCGTAAGCCAATTTAAGCATAACGAATTTATCAAAATCCATTTTATAAAAATTAATTTCCGAATGCTCATGCAATTTTAATTTTTCAAAAGGAGTGTTTATAATTTCGGGGTAGGTTAGGGCATGTTGAATAGGAAGCCTCATATCGTTTTTTCCGATTTGAGCGTAAATCTCTCCGTCAACGAATTCAACCATCGAATGAATTAAACTTTGAGGATGAATTATTGTTTCGATTTTTTCGTAATCCAAATTAAATAAATGATGCGCTTCTATGACTTCAAAACCTTTATTCATCATTGTCGCACTGTCTATCGTAATTTTTCCGCCCATATTCCAAGTGGGATGTTTCAAAGCCATTTCAACGGTGACATTTTTTAATTCTTCTTTTTTAGTTTTTAAGAAAGGTCCTCCCGAAGCCGTTATTATGACTTTTGAAATCGGAGCGTCTTTGAAATGTCTTAATATTTGAAATATCGCCGAATGTTCGCTGTCAATAGGAATCAAACTTGCATTATATTTTTTTACAAAATCGTTTATTATATCTCCTCCGACAACCAAAGTTTCTTTATTTGCGAGCGCTATCGTTTTTCCTTTTTTTATCGCTTCTATCGTTGGTAAAAATCCAGCGTATCCCGTCAATGCGTTTACCAATATGTCGAATTCAATATCTCTAACAAATTCTGTTATATTTCCTTCATAAATAATTTTTTTTTCTTTCAAATCGTTTTTTAAATCGTTCAATGCGGATTCTGAAGATATATGAATTTTTTTAGGATTAAATTCTTTTATTTGATTTTTTAGAATATCAATTTTAGAATTTGTGGAAAGCCCGACAATTTCAAAATCTTTATCGAACTCTCTAATAACCGAGCATGTATTATTTCCTATCGAACCAGTCGAACCGAGTATAAGAACTTTTTTTTTCATTGTTATATTTTTTATTCTAAAATTAATTAATCGTTTAATTTATATTTATACCAATATGAATTCCCAAGTCTTTTCTGTAAAATTTCTTTTAATCCTTTTGTATCAAATGTAGCTAAAATTTCTTCCGTATCATTATTATATAGTTCTACAGATTGTGCAGATACTAATAATTTTGTTAAAGTAATTCCTCTACTATAATTATTTGCATCATGAATTCCTATAATTTCATTTTTTATGTCTTTTTTAAATATACTATAATCCATAATATTTCCAGAATTATCTTTTATGTATAAGAATAAATTATTATTTTCTTTTATATTATCATTATAAATCCTTACCGAAGAAAAACCGTTTCCAACATCTGTAGTTACAGAAACTTGAAACTTTGATTTTGTATCATTATCATAGACTGTAAAATCATGCCAATTTATACCATATTCATTATGGTGCATACCGTATTGCCATTCTGCGAAAACTATAGCGGAAAACATTAAAAATAAAATTATAATCTTTTTCATTTTATAACTCCTATTTATTAGTTTAATTTATTCTCTGTAAGAAATTCCCTAACGACTTCTTTTGGGTCTTTCTGCAATTCGTCAACTTGATAATTTAATTCTATCATGGTTTCTTCGTTAAGTAAATTGCCCAATTTTTCCAAAATTTCCGCAATTTGAGGATATTTATTTAAAGTTTCCGTTCTAATAAAAGGGACCGCGTAATATGGAGGAAAGAATTTTTTATCGTCTTCCAAAGTTATAAGAGAGAATTTTTTCAAAAGTCCGTCCGTAGAAAACGCCGTTATAACATCGACTTCTTTTGAATCCAAAGCTATATATCTTGGAGCATCGTCTATGGCGACATAATCCTTAAAGTTTAAAGAATAAATATTCGTTAATCCTATTATTCCGTCCGCTCTATTCATAAATTCCAAAGTTCCGCAAAATTTCAAATCTTTTGAAGCCGTTCGCATATCGCTAATATTTTTAATATTATATATTTTTTGAGTATCTTCTCTTATGGCTACAACATAAGTGTTATTAAAATTAAAAGGAGCTAAAGTTTCGATATTATATTTGCTCTTCATATCTCTTTTGACTATATTATATACGAAATCGGCATCGTTTGTCGGAGCATAATTGAGCAAACTTGCAAACATCGTTCCCGTATAATCGACATATAAATCGACATCTCCTCTTTCCAAAGCCTGAAAAACTATTTGAGTTCCGCCCAACGCTAATTTTCTTTCAACATTTAAATCGGTATTCGCTTCTATCAAATCGGCAACCATATTTCCCAATATAATCTGTTCGGTAAACATTAAAGAGGAAACTGTTATACTTTCTTTTTTGCCAATATTTAATTTTATTATTTGAGTTCCTATTATAATTAAAGCGATAGCGACTACTACATATATAATAATTTTTTCTTTTTTTCTTTTGTCTTCCAATTCTTTTCTTTTCATTATTTCGCTTGCCTGCAAACTAATTGGAGTAACCAATCTTTCGATTATGGAAAATATATAATCTACGAATAGCGCGAGCAAACATGCGGGAATTGCGCCCGCCAATATTTGATAATTATTAATAGTTCTTATTCCAGCAAATACCAAGTAGCCTAATCCTCCAGCTCCTACATAAGCGGCTATAGTCATTAAACCTACCGAAGTAACCGCGGAAACTCTTATTCCCGCCATTATAACGGGCAGAGACAACGGAATTTGTATTTTAAATAATACTTGAGTTTTTGTTAATCCTATTCCTTTTGCCGCTTCTATTATTTGAGGACTTATATTTGAAAGCCCCGTATATGTGTTTTTTATTATTGGAAGTAGAGAATATAATATAACCATAAATATTGCTGGAGCCGAACCTATCCCAAGTATTGGAATCGATATTCCCAAAAGCGCCATACTCGGTATAGCTTGAATTATATTTGCGAATCCCAAAATCGGTTTATTTAATTTTTGAACATGTTTTATCAATATTCCAAGCGGAACGCCGAGTATTATTGAAAATATTACCGCAAACGCCGTTAATCTTATATGTTGAAATAAAAGATTAAATATTTCCGCTCTCCGTTCTATTATATAGATTAAGAATTCCGATATTATATTCAAGAGTTAAGCTCCTCAATCTCTTCTTTTATAAATTTTTGATTTAATATCGCGACAAGCTCGTTTTGAGTTATTATTCCTATTATTTTATTTTTTTCGTTTACCACATACAAACTTCCCGCTTTATTTTCTTCCAATATTTTTAAGACGGATGTTATATTTTCATCGTATTTGATTTTTGGAATTTTTCTATATTTTCCCTTATTCGCTATCAAAGTAAAAAATCCCGTTATTCCGTTATTATAATTTATATTTGCCATTATATCTTCCGCTCTTATATATTCTGGATTATCCCAAATTCTGTTTTTGCCGACAAAAGATTCCACATATTCGTTTTCGGGTTCTTTCAATATTTTTTCGGGTTCGTCAAATTGAATTATCTCGCCGTCTTTCATTAAACATATTTTATTCGAAAGTTTTAATGCCTCGTCCATATCATGCGTGACAAATACTATCGTTTTATTTAATTTCGATTGCAAAGTTAAAAGTTCGTTTTGCAAATCCGCTCTCGTTATCGGGTCAAGCGCGCTAAATGGCTCGTCCATCAAAACTATATCCGTATCGTTGGCGAAGGCTCTCGCGACTCCGATTCTCTGCTGTTGTCCTCCGCTCAACTCTGAAGGGTATCTATTCAAATATTCTTCTGGATTTAAATCTACCATATTCATAAGTTCGATTGTTCTTTTATATATTTCGTCCGAATTCTTTTTTTCAAGTTTAGGTATAATTTCTATATTGTCTTTGATAGTCATGTGAGGAAATAAACCGTTTTGCTGTATTACATATCCCATATTTCTTCTTAAAGTTATAGGGTCCTTATCGTATATATTTTCGCCGTTAATATAAATTTCGCCCGAAGTCGGTTTTATTAATCGGTTAATCATTTTTAATAAAGTAGTTTTACCGCAACCGCTCGGTCCGATTATCGATACAAATTCGCCTTTTTCTACCTCGAATGAAATTGATTTTAATACGGTATGATTTTTGTATCTTTTAGTGATATTTTCTACTTTTATCATAGTTTACCCCTAAAAAGAACTAATATTATTATATTATACTATTTTTAAATAATTTCAATATAAATTAATTTTTTATTTATTAAAGCGTTGACATTTTTTATAAAACATGCTATAATTTTGCTAAATTGATAGAATTATTAAAACTAAAAAAAGGAATTTTGAAAAATGAGCGGATATAAATTCTACAATA
>NZ_SJDU01000697.1 GCF_005518285.1 Brachyspira catarrhinii
AACATCGGCATTTGCGGCAAGCGGTTTCGAGTTTTTATTCCAATTAGCTGGCGGATTGGGAGTTGCAATTGCAAATAAGGAGACCAAAGACTTGGGAATAACGGGAGGGGTAAGCGCCGATGCCGATATTAGCGCTCAAATCGGTTATATGTTCCAAGTCAAAGAAGGCTTCGGAATAAGCGTTTTGGGTGAATTGGGCTATAGCTGGGATATGTATTCCATTGGATATGGAGACACATCAGTAGATAGTAGTTATAGTAACAGTTCTCTTATTTATAGCGCTTCCGAAGGTATGCATATTTGGCAACACTATCATAGCTTCAAATTAGGACTACTTCCTAAATTCAATATTGGCGTTGGAAATAAAGGAGCGATAGCCATAGGAATTGGCGGAGGAGTTAAAATTCCTATAGCTGGAAAATATCAGATAAATACGACTTTTGCAATAAAAAATGCAACAACAAGAGAAGAAGTTGAATCTAGCGTTGATATGAACCTTAAAAGACAAGATATAAGCGATTTATTTTCTCCTTCCGTTATCGGCTACATGAAAGTGACTTTCGATTATTATCTATTCTTCACGGATAATATCGGAATGAACTTCGGCTTGTATTTGGGCGGAGATTTTGCACCAAAACAAAAAGAAACAAAAATTGGATGCA
>NZ_SJDU01000698.1 GCF_005518285.1 Brachyspira catarrhinii
TCTCGCCGTTGGAACTTGGCAGATTTTATAACCTAAATTATTCGCATGAACCAACGGATAATAGCAATATTCGTAAGTATTAAATTCTTCTCTAAACCAATCCATTCTTTCGTCTAAAATATATTTTCTCGAAAAACCTTTATAACCGTTGCAAACATCGTCATAATGAAATCTCGAAGTCAAACTAATCAAAGGAGATGCAATTAATCTAATTCCTATTTTTCTTAAAAATGGCGTATTCTCTTCTCTTCCGCCTAAAGTAAATCTCGTAGCTTGAACGACATCGAAACCTTCTTCCAACTTTTCCAAAAATAACGGCAAACTTTCATGAACATTGTCTTTATCGTTTCCGTCAACCATTATCGCTCCTTCATATCCCATTTCAATAGTTTGATAGAAACCTTGTTTTAATTGAACGCCTTGCCCTATTTTATCGCTAACATTAATTAAAAGCCCAACGCATCCGTAATTTTTAACGAAATCTGGATTCGAGGAATTATCTTTACTCCCGCCATCGCAAATGAAAACATCGCATATATTAAAAATATTACTTGCTTTCATTTTATTCATTTGAGATATAAATCTTTCGCCTTCGTTAATCACGGGAATTAATAAAGCGTATTTATTTTTCCTTTCTCGCTAAAAATATAACT
>NZ_SJDU01000699.1 GCF_005518285.1 Brachyspira catarrhinii
TATGATAAATTTTATAGTTTGAAGAATGTGTTTAGATTATCAAGTGTAGGGATTGTAGCAGGAAGAGATAATTTTTGTTTATCTAAAAATGATAGTATAAATTCATTAAATAAATTAAAAAATAATATAAAAATATTTATGGAATTAGATATTGAATATGCTAGAAAAGAATTTGATTTAGGAAAAGATACTAGAGATTGGCAGATTAGATATGCAAAAAAAGAACTTAAGGAAACAAATAATGATGATAATAATTACAAAATTATTAATTATCGTCCTTTTGATAAGAGATGGACTTATTATACAGGTAAGTCAAAAGGTTTTCATTGTATGCCAAGAGGTGATATTATGGAACATTTTTTGAAAGATGAAAATAATATAGGTCTAATATCAAATCGTTCAGTTGCTCTCAACATATATCAGCATACTTTTATTACAGATATGATAACTGATTTGCATATTATTGAAACTGCTAATGCAAGTGCATATATTTTTCCATTATATATTTACAAAACAGATAATGTTGTAAAATTTATTATTAAAGAAAGCAAAGATTGGGGAGATGATTGGCTTAAATTTACAGATGATGAAGAAATTAATCCTTTTGAAAATTCAGATAAGATAGAAAATTTTACGCTCAATTTTAGAAATTT
>NZ_SJDU01000700.1 GCF_005518285.1 Brachyspira catarrhinii
TTTTTTTATGGCTACCGTTACGATTATTATAAAATTTATTATAATTATCTTTGCCGAATTTTTTATTATTTTTTTCAGCCATTAAATCGCCTTGTTATATTATTCTTTATTTTCTATATTTATTCATCGTCTTCAAAATCGTCATCGTAATCGTCTTCTTCATCATCGAAATCGTCAATATATTCGTTGTCGTCGAAGTCATCGTCAAAGTCGTCATCGTCATCGAAGTCATCGTCAAAGTCGTCATCGTCATCGTCAAAGTCGTCATCGTCAAAGTCGTCATCGTCATCGAAGTCATCGTCAAGGTCGTCATCATCATCGAAGTCATCGTAGTCTTCGTCATAATTCTCGTCTTCAAAATCTTCATCGTCATCATAATCTTCGCTATAATCGTCATCGTCAAAGTCGTCATCGAACCTTGCAAAATAGCCGTTTAAGATTTTTATTTCTTCTAAAAAATTTAGGGATATTATTTTTTCCATTTATCCGCTCCGTAAATATGTGATTTTAAAGCAATAATAATATAATAGTTTTTTTTGTCAAGTGTAAATAAAAAAATTAATATAAAATCGTATATATTGATTATTATATAAATATATAATAAAATAATTCTACTTAAAAAATGGAGAGTATAGCTATGAGTTTCAGA
>NZ_SJDU01000701.1 GCF_005518285.1 Brachyspira catarrhinii
GTTCTAATTTAGACTGCGGCATTAAATTATACTCCTATCAAAAGCATATTCTTCTTCTTCAAACAAACTTGATAAACTGTTATGATTTTCTTCAGGCTCATAAGTTTCAAAATAATTATCAAACATAACTATTGAAGTTAGAGCATCTGGAAAATCTACAAAACTAAAAGGATCTCCTTTTTTATAGTTATCTGCTTTTATATCGCTGAAATTAAATAACTGCTGTAATGCGATAAATCCTCTGCCTTGAACTGTATTAATCCACCCTTCAATATTGTTTAAGTTTTCAGGCGGATTATTCCAAGAGCTAGGAAATATCACTTTATCAAATATTGTGTATGATGAGTTTACTATTCTATCTATTTTATTTATTTTTTGATAAAAAGGCTGTACTGTAAAATATCTGCTTAATTTTTTAATAAGTTCTTTTTGTGCGAAATTGCCCTCGCAATAAACTTTTTTTACATTATATCTTTTCATAAACTCAGTAAGAACTTCGTCAGTTGTCCTTATACTGTCATTACGCATTAAACCTGAATCCACTAAATAATAACTTCCTGCCATTTTTTTATAAATGATAGCTGAAGTATAACAATTTTCCGCCCCAAAAGCAGGGTCTACTAAACAATAATTCACATAACAATCTAAC
>NZ_SJDU01000702.1 GCF_005518285.1 Brachyspira catarrhinii
AACATCGGCATTTGCGGCAAGCGGTTTCGAGTTTTTATTCCAATTAGCTGGCGGAGTTGGAGCTACAATTCCAAATAAGGAAGCTAAAGATTTGTTGGGCATCAAAGGAAGTTTAAGCGTCGATGCAGATGTTAGCGCGCAAATCGGCTATATGTTCCAAGTTAAAGACGGTTTCGGTATAAGCGTTTTGGGTGAATTGGGTTATAGTTGGGATGCCTATTTGATGGGATACGGTTCTACAGGAGTAGCTAGCGGTGGCGGAACTTATAGCGCTGAAAATGGTCTTGATATGTCTCTATACTATCATAGCTTCAAATTAGGACTACTTCCTAAATTCAATATCGGCGTTGGAAGAGGAGCGATAGCATTAGGAATTGGCGGAGGAGTTAAAATCCCTGTTGCTGGAGGATTAACCACGACTGTTACTATTGCAGGAAATTATCCAACAAGCGAAGCCGCAAAAACTCAAACTGATATTACTCTTACAAGACAAGATATAACCGATATGTTCTCTCCTTCCGTTATAGGTTATGTGAAAGTGACTTTCGATTATTATTTGTTCTTCACCGATAATATCGGCATGAATTTCGGATTGTATTTGGGCGGAGATTTTGCACCAAAACAAAAAGAAACAAAAATTGGATGCA
>NZ_SJDU01000703.1 GCF_005518285.1 Brachyspira catarrhinii
GACGAGAAGGAATTAAAGAAGGCAGAAAAGACGAAAAATATTCAATAGCCAAAACTTTAAAACAAATGAGCATGGACGATGCTTCTATAAGTAAAGCTACGGGATTAAGTATCGAGGAAGTCCGCAAATTAAACGCAGACAATAAAAAATTATAAAGTCCAATTAATTTTTTAATTTTTAAATCATATAATAAAAAATATTTTTTATCAACGAGTAAATCTCCGATAATATATCGAGGATTCAAAATGTTTAAAATAATTTTAATATTGGCTATAATGAATAATATATTATTTTCAGGCGATTTTATAAACGAACAAAAAAGATATGGCAGAGTTCGAGACGCGATAAAAGAAAAATATAATTTAATCGAAAACAATTTAAAAAATAATAAT
Source organism: Brachyspira catarrhinii (assembly GCF_005518285.1). Taxonomy (GTDB): domain Bacteria; phylum Spirochaetota; class Brachyspiria; order Brachyspirales; family Brachyspiraceae; genus Brachyspira; species Brachyspira catarrhinii. The sequence continues at coordinate 393 of NZ_SJDU01000703.1, forward strand.
ATAAAAATCGAAGAATTAAATATATTGATTACGGCTTATAAAGAAGAATCAATTTTAGAATTATACGCTAAAAATAAATCCGATAAAATCTATAAAAAAATTTGCGAATATAATATAGCGGCAAAATCGGGCGCGCTGGGACCTAAACGAAAAGAAGGAGATTTACAAGTTCCCGAAGGTTTTTATAATATAGAAATTTTTAATCCCGCAAGCTCTTATTATTTGTCTTTAGGAATAAATCATCCAAACTCTTCC
>NZ_SJDU01000704.1 GCF_005518285.1 Brachyspira catarrhinii
TTTAATTTTTTTGAAAGCGAGATATAAATAAGGCTATTGCCCGCCGTTGGCGAAGGAGGTTTTAAATGTTGAACGATATGAATAAAATAGAAAAAGAAATTAAAAAAATTATGCTTGAATATTTTCAAAAATATAGACGATATTCTTTTTTATCGATTGATAGTATTGAACAATTCCTTAAAATAAAAACCGAAGAAGTTAAATTAATAAACGGTATAATACAATTTAAAATCGGAGAGGAATATTTCAAATGTAAGCTTTCTCATAATAGAGATATACTTTTAACTCGTTATACTCCAGATATTAATGCATATTCTATTAAAGAGTTTTACTTTGACGATATTAAAAAATTTATAAAACTTATAAATAAATTGATAAATGAAAATAAAGAAGGAGAATTAAAATGAAAGAGAAAATTTTAGAAATAATTAATAGAAAAGATTTGAAAGATAAAGAGAAAATAGCTTTAATAAAATATTTTGTAGAAACTATGGAGGATGAACAGCAATGAAATATTATGTAATATTTAAGAATTTAGAATTTCTAATTGCAAATAGCGAAAGCGAAGCAAGAGCTATAAAAAGAATATTTAAGTCAAAAAATATTAAAATCAAAATAATAGAATGCAAAGAGGATAAATAAA
>NZ_SJDU01000705.1 GCF_005518285.1 Brachyspira catarrhinii
TAAAAATTTATTTCTAAAAATTTATATTCCGTTTGTGATTATTACGATTATTGCTCTAATCGTTTTACAAATTCTTGGTTCTAAAAAGCGAATTGGTTATTTAACCGATTTTAATTTGGAGATTGATAGAACTTTAGAATTAAATAATTTAAATGAAATTAAAGAAAATTTTATTATTGATAATGAATTGGATGAAGAAAGTATAAAAAATTATTTGCTTGCCAATGAAAATATAACAAATTATGTCCATCATTTCAGAATTAGATATTATGACAAAGTTTTTAGGAATAACGATATTTATGGAGTTTATGTCGATTTATCTAATTTGCCAAATTATATTGAAACTGCTCAAATGAGAGAAAAAGGAAGCCCTTTCGGAGATTTAATTTCAAGTAAAATAATTGAAGAAGATAAGATTGACAATATTAATTATACATTGAGGGTAAAATTAAAAACAATTAGTATAATTTGTAGTGTATTGTTATTAATATTAGTTTTATTTATATTTTCTAATAATATTTATAATTTTATCAAAACTTTTATTTATTATATTAATAAAGTTTTAGTTGAAAATAAGTTTATTATTTTAATTATTTTTATTGGATTAGTATTATTTATATTTCAATTTTGGCTTGGTTTTCCTG
>NZ_SJDU01000706.1 GCF_005518285.1 Brachyspira catarrhinii
TAAAAATTTATTTCTAAAAATTTATATTCCGTTTGTGATTATTACGATTATTGCTTTAGTCGTTTTACAAATTCTTGGCTCTAAAAAGCGAATTGGTTATTTGGCGGATTTCAATTTGAATATTGAAAAAACTTTGGAATTAAATAATTTAAATGACATTAAAGAAAATTTTATTATTGATAATGAATTGGACGAAGAAAGCATAAAAAATTATTTGACTACTAATGAAAATATAACAAATTATATTTATCATTTTAGAATTAGATATTATGACAAAATTTTTAGAAACAATGACATTTACGGAGTTTATGTTGATTTATCTAATCTGCCCGATTATATGAAAAATGCGGAAATGGAAGAAGGAGGCAGTCCTTATGGGAATTTTATTTCCGATAGAAAAATTATTGAAGAAGAAAAGATTGATGTTAATTATATTTTGAAAATAAAATCTAAAATACCAACAACGCTTTATTTTATATTGGCTTTAGTATTGATAATATATTTTTATAACGATATTAACAACTTTATTACAAATACAAATATATTTAAAAAATACGATAACTTTTTTACCGAAAAAAGATTTATTATTTTTATTGGATTAGTATTATTTATATTTCAATTTTGGCTTGGTTTTCCTG
>NZ_SJDU01000071.1 GCF_005518285.1 Brachyspira catarrhinii
GAAGCCGTTGGACAAATTAGAAATAATATCCATTTGTTACTCCTTTGTAATAGTTTATTTATAACAATAAGTATAATACATTTTTTATATTTTGTCAATAGTTCTATATAGAAAAAATATAAAAATAAATTCTATTCTAAAACAAGTTAACATAATCTTTTTAACGAAATTCCTTTGACAAAACCGATTTTTATAGTAAAATATATCGTTATGAAGATTGCATTTTTCGATTTGGACAAAACTATTATAAAAAAAGATTCTATAGTTCCGTTTATGATTTTCTACTTAAAAAAAAATCCAAAAAGTATAATTTATTATATCAAACTTATTCCATATTTAATTTTATTTTTTTTGAAAATCATAGACAATAATAAAATAAAATATAAAATAGCTTCGATTTTCAAAAATATTACCGTGGAATTTGGAGAAAAAATAGGAAAAGAGTTCGCCGATTCTATAATTCCAAATTTATATTTCAAAGACGCGTTGGACGAAATTAAAAAATTAAAAAGTCAAAAATATACTCTAATTATGATAACGGCAAGTTTTGAATTGTATGCGAAATTTATAGCGAAAAATTTAGGATTCGATAAATGTATGGGAACGGAACTTTGGACTTTCAGAGACAAATTCACGGGCTATATGTATGGAAAAAACTGCTATGGAGCGGCAAAAAGATATAGATTATTTACCGAGCATATTTTTCCAAATCATAAACATAAAAATATTGCATATAGCGATTCGATAAGCGATTTACCAATGCTTAATTTTGCCGAAACTAAAATATGCGTAAATCCTAATAATAAATTTAAAAAATATATTTTGAAAAACAATAACGAAGGATTTTTAACAGTAAAATGGAGATAATCAATGAGTAATAATATTTTAGAAAACGAAATAAATATAACGGAAATTATAAAAGAAGTGGAGATTCAAAAAAAAGAAATTATTATTGATAAGATTAATAATTTTTTGGATATAAATAATTTCGAATACGCGAAAAAATTGGCGGAAGAATTGATAAAAAAAGAACCGCAATATAAAGAAGCTTATTTGGTTTTGTCGGATATTTATTACGAGGAAGAAAATTATAAAGCCGTAATCGATATTTTGAATAAAGGATTAAATTATATAAATAACGATAAAGATTTGCTTGAAAATAAAATAGAAGCGCTTACGAGTCTTTATAAATACGATGAGGCAAAAGCGACTATAAACGGTTTAATAAATTTAGGAAACGCTGATTCTTCGATTTACGGACAGTTTGGCGTTATTTTGTCTATGGAAGGAAAATATAAAGAAGCTTTGGAACAGTATAAAAAAGCGATTTCTTTGAATTATGGCGATATAGCTTCCATGATTAATATGTCGATAACTTATAAGGCTATGTATTTGTATGACGATGCGATAAATATTTTGGAGAGAGCTTTAACGGTTAAAAAAGACAATAATATTTTAAACAGAATAAACGATTTGAAATCTATAAAAGAAAAAACGAATTTCTATGCTGGAAGATTGATTCCGATTCGAGCTAATCCCGATAGATTCAATTTGCTCGTTCCAGAAAATTTCAACGCTAAAATTGAAAACGGAATTTTGAAAATAGAAAATGAAAATAATTCAATATCGATTATGATTAGTTATGAGAGCTTAAAAGAAAATTTGAAAAACGAAGAAATAAATAATATATTTAACGATTTTAAGATAAAATGCGGAGAATTATATTCTATTGTGTCGCCTCTGTCGATAGAAAATAGAAAAGAATATAACGATACTTTTGCCTCGACAATTTTTACTTCAAAAATCAAAGATAATTATACTTTCAACGCGATGGCTATGGCTATTAAAAATAAAGAATCGATTATTTTAACTTTATCTTCGAGCGTTTATATAAGTAATTATTTAATAGCTTTTGCGAAAAATATTATTAACAGTCTTTATTTTAAATAAAGTCTAAATAAAAAATAAAATGAACGAAATAAAAGAAATAAATAAAATCATTAAAAGTTTGAACGAAATTCCCGAGCCTTTTTCGGTTGACGGAATAATCAAAATCTTTGAAAATAATTCAAAAAAAATAATAAAAAATTTTGCCATTTATTTTTATAAAGAAAACGGCGAAACTATTTTATGGAATATTTCAAATAATAAATTCGATTTAAAAAACGGTTTTAAATTTCAATTAATCGCAAGAAATTATAACTTCGGTTTTATCGTAATAGAAAGCGAAGCCCAAAAAGAATATTTGTATATTTTAATCAATCATTTGTCTTTGATTCTTTACAGCGAAAAATTATCGTTTTTGGCAAACAGAGACAAACTCACGGGAATTTACAATAGAGGCTATGTTTTCAGATATTTATTAAACAAAGAAAAAACGAAAGAAATTTATTCGATTGTGATAATAGATTTGGATAAATTCAAACATTATAACGACAGCTACGGGCATAATGTCGGAGATTATATTTTGAAAACCGCGGTCAAAGTTATAAAAGATTCTTTAAAAAAAATTTCTTATAAATCGATTTTCGCAAGATACGGAGGAGAAGAATTTATTATAGTTTTCGATATAAAAAGTAAAAAAGAACTTTTTCGTTCGATGGAATTCATAAGAAATAAAATAAGCGAAACGGATTTTTCAACGGAAGAATTTTCTCTTAAAGCCACCGCGTCTTTGGGAGGAGCGATTAAAGAAGAAAATATTTCTTTAGACGATTTTATAGACAACGCGGATAAATCTCTTTATAAAGCGAAACAATCGGGAAGGAATAAATCTATAATATTGAATTAAAAATTAATAGCAATCATTAACTGACAGTATTTTATATATTAAACTTTCTGTAAATATTTCTACTAATTTTTGGACTACTTTGTAAAATATTTATTCGCATTTTTATATGAAAATTTACAGTTCAAAATTTCTGAAACATCTCCTTTATATAAATCTTTTGCAAGATTTATTGCTCTTTCGCAGACATTTCTAATCGGTCCAGAACCAACGCTTAATCTTTTTACACCGAGTGAATTTAATTTGCCAAAATCATTAAATATTCCGTTTAAAATGATATTTAAAGGGGCGTTTATACCATTTACAAGATTTTTAACCGTTTCTTCATCTATAGCACCAGGAACAAATATACAATCGGCGCCAGCTTGTCTAAACGCGTTACCTCTTTTGGTCGCGATTTTTAATTTGTCGCCATCAACATTCAACCAGTAAGCGCAAGTTCTTGCATTGATTACAAAATCAATATCAAGTTCCGATTTTAATTCAACAAGAGCTTTAATTTTTTCAAGCTGAAAATCAATAGAGCTTAAAGTCCCGTCAGGCAAACCGTCTTCAATATTAAAGCCTACGGCTCCTTTTAACAAAAGTTGTTTCGCGTTTTCTTTAACCTGTTTAGGGTCTTCGCTGTAACCTCTTTCAAAATCAACGGATACAGGAATATTTAATCTTGATGTCATTTTTTCAACAACATAAAGCAAATCTTCAAACGATATGTCTTCGCCATCGGGATAGCCCAAATTATACGCAATTCCTGCGCTTGATGTCGCAACGGCTTCAAAACCCTCTTTCTCAAATATATAGGCACTGCCGACACTCCATGCGTTTGGAATTACAAACATATTACCTTTTTGATGTAGTGATTTAAAAAAATTTGCCTGTTGTTTTTGTTTTTCTGAAATCATAATATCGCTCCTTTATTATTTTGATATAAAAAATTCTTTCGGCTTTTCTTTTGATGAAAAATTTATCGGAGATAGAGTCAGAGCATAACTCCCAGCGTTAGTTAAAGCAATAAAATCTCCAATGTCAAGCTTTTGCAATTTGATATCATTTGCTATAATATCCGCTTGTGAACAAATATTACCCGTAAGAGTGACACATTCAAATTCGCTATTGTTGTTGAAAGTGAGAATTTGAAAGGAATTTTTGCATGTAAATAATGGTTCAATTGGTTTATCAATAATTTGAGTTAATACTGAACGCATAAAACTGTTTAAAGTATCTTTTAAAATTATAAAAGTTTTTCCTCTTGAAACTTTTTTATCTAAAACCTTTGTTACAAAATATCCCGCGTTTCCAATAACAAACCTGCCCGTTTCAATAATAATTTTAGTTTTTGGATATTTCATTTTAAAATTATTCAAAATAATATTTGTTTTATGCGCTAATTCTTCTACATTAAGACAAGGTTCATCTTTTGAATATTGAATTCCTAATCCTGAACCCAGATTTAAAAAACTAAGCGCAATATTAAATTCATTTTGAAATTTTATCGCGAGTTCAAACATTTTTTGATAATAATTAAAAATACTATTATGATTTAATTCTTGACTTTTTAAATGAGTATGAATTCCTACAATCTTAATATTAGAATAGTTTTTTAATCTGCTTTTACTTTGAAATATTTGCTCTTCGTCAATTCCAAACTTTGATGGCAATCCGTTGTCATCTAAAAAAGTAAAATTAGGGTTTATCCTAATTCCTATTTCAACATTTATATTCATATCAAATGCAATTTTGTTAATATTTTCAATTTCAGAAAAACTATCCGCAATTATAACCGAATTATTAATTGAATTTATAATGTCATTCGGAGTTTTTCCTGGCGCGGAAAAATAAATATCTTCAGTTTTTAACCCTGACTGTTTTGCAAGCATAACCTCGCCTAAACTTGCCGCGTCAGCTCCGAAACCGTTCAAAAACATGCATTTTAAAACATCTAAATTAGGATTTGCTTTTATTGAATATAAAAATTTTATATTATGAAAGTTTAATTTCAGTTTTTCAATCTGACTTATAATTATTTCTTCATCATAAATATAAAAACAATCTGCACTGCAAGATAAATATTCTATAATTTCTTTTGTTATCATAAATTATTCCTTATGGCGCTGTAGAATATTTTGGAATAAATAAACCGTCCATATTCACGCCCTCATGTTTTAACAATTTTATTTTTGTTTCTATTCCTCCCGCATATCCCGTAAGACTTCCGTTTGAACCTACAACCCTATGACATGGAATAATAATAGAAATCGGATTATGTCCCACAGCTCCGCCAACGGCTTGCGCCGACATTTTTGCCTTGCCTTGTTCTTTAGCGATAATTTTTGCTATTTCCCCGTAAGTATAAACTTTACCGTAAGGAATTTTGCAAAGTATTCGCCAAACTCTTTGCCTAAAATCATTTCCGATTGGAGCAAGCGAAAGTTCCGAAATTTTAGGTTTTTCTCCTCTAAAATATCCATCCAACCATTTTTTAGTTTTTTTAAAAATTTCAAGGTTATTATTTTCAAACATTTCATATTCAACGGTATCTCCGAAATATTTTTGTCCCTTAAGCCAAAGTCCGACAAGATTTTGTTTATTATCGCAAGCGAGAGTGATATTTCCGATTGGCGAAGAATAATACGTTTTGAAATATGTTTTATTTTCTTTCGTTTTCACAATTTAGCTCCTAAAAATCGTAAATTAACTTCGATTATTTTCTCTTTTTATAAAATTCTTTCATACAAATTTTACAAGGACGAAAACCCGCGTTTATCGCTTCTTCAAGTGTGTCGTAGAGTTCGATATTTTTCTCTAACGGTCTTCTTGAAGAACAAGACGGATGACAAACTATTTTTGTCGTTTTAACGGCGCAATAAAATTTACCGTCATAGTTTTTATCTCTATTTTTTATCGCTTGAAGTTTTTCTTCTCTATTAATATTTTGCTTCCTTTTTTTAATTTTCTTTATTGTAGCATAATCTTTCATTCCGTCAATAGAGCCTCCAGCGATAGCCCAAAAATAAAGGCTTGCAACGGAACAATAGGGGCTAAATCGTTTTCTATATTTTTCAAAAATAGGTTTAGTAATTTTCTTATGGCGATAAACCATTCTAATGCCTCTTTGAATGGCTAAATCGTCATAGCTAAATACATTTTTTCGTTCCATGCAAAAAAGTAAAATCATTTCGGCAGTCCAAACCCCGATACCTTTAAGGGCGGATAATTCTTTGATTGCTTCTTCATCGGATTTTTCCCAAATTGCTTCCAAATCAAATTCGCCATTTTTAATCTTGTTTGCAAAATCCGTTATGTATTGGGCTTTTTTAAAAGTCATTCCAAAAGATTGCAGTTTTTCAATTCCCGTTTTTAATATGGTATCGGCATTTACGACTTTTAAATCGTTTTCAATTCTTTGCCATATTGTCGCCTGCGCCTTTGTTGAGATTTGCTGCCCTACGATATGATGAACAACGGCGGAAAATAAATCTTTATCAACCGTTCTTTTGATATGTCCAATTTTGTCGATTACGGAAGCAAGTTTTTTACATTTGCTTTTTAAATATTCGGTTTCTATTTTGTTATATCTAAAATACATTTTTACGGCTACCTTTTGTTCGTTTATAATTATATGCATATAAATATATTTTCGCAAGATACGAAGGCTAATAGTTTATTATAGTAATCTATATAAATAATATAATTAAAATAAACTATATTTAATATCAAAAAATAATTAATAAAGCGAATTTTTAATTTACCGAAAATTTAAAAAATGAAAATTATGGAGTAATTATTATGATTCGTTCTTTATGGACAGCGGCAAGCGGTATGAACGGCATGCAATTTAAAACCGACACAATAGCCAATAACCTTGCGAATGTAAACACTATAGGATTCAAAAAAGTTAGAGCGGACTTTGAAGATTTAATATATCAAAATTTAAAAATACAGGGGACGCCCGCGACGGAAGACACGGTGACTCCCGTAGGACTTCAAACGGGACTCGGAGTAAAAAGCGCCGCAACTCAAAAAATGTTCGACCAAGGCTCGCTTCAAGCGACTGGAAATAAATTGGATGTGGCTTTGGAAGGAGAAGGTTTCTTTCAAGTATTGATGCCAGACGGAACGGTTTCATATACGAGAGACGGTTCTTTTAAAGTCGACTCAAACGGACAGCTCGTAACTTCAAACGGTTATAGATTAGTTCCAGAAATAATTTTTCCTCAAAATTTCTTGCTTGAAAAAATCAATATATCGAGAGAAGGCGTAGTTTCGGTTACGATTGGAGACGAAAACGAACCCGTAGAATTGGGGAATATAACATTGCATAGATTTATAAATCAGGCGGGGCTTCTTTCAATAGGAGACAATTTATATAAAGAAACTATAGCGAGCGGACCCGCGTTCGAGGGCGAGGCGGGAGCTAACGGTTTTCCAAGAATACATCAAGGCTTTGTGGAAATGTCGAATGTTAAAGTGGTTGACGAAATGGTGGATATGATTGTGGCGCAAAGAGCATACGAAATGAATTCAAAAGCCGTTCAAACGAGCGACAATTTGCTTGCGACTGTCGTTAATTTAAAAAGATAAATAATTTAAAATTATAGAAAATTTATTTTAGTTATTAAATAAATAAAGAAAAGAGATATTTTTTAAAATGTCTCTTTTCTGTATATTTTTCCGTAAGAAATTTGGTCTCTAACATAAAGCAAATTAAGCATTCTATATTCTTTCTTGATGCTTTCGGCGTATGACTCCGCTTTTTTATTATAATCGTTTCCAGCGTTATAATATCTGAGAGAGTTTTCAATATTACCTTCAAACATCGTTAAGAGTTTATTAATAAATCGCACGCCAAGAATTATATTTTCTCTTTTGTTATATCTGTTTAATCTCGCGTCAATATCCTTATTCGCTATCGGAGTTATTTGACAATATCCGTAAGCGTTTTTCTTCGATAAAGCCGTAGGGACAAAATCGCTTTCTACTTTAATCAAAGAAATCATTAAAAGCGGGTCTACATAATAAGTCGAACAAATATCGAAAATATCTTTAATAAACCAAAAATCTTGATTATAATGATTGGCTATATTCCCTATAATAACAGCCAAATCGTCTGACGAAGAATAATCCTTGATATTAAAATCATGCGTCTCTAAACTAAAATCTCCGACTAAAAACATTATTAATACTATAACTCTTTTCATAAATCTACCCCTTCTATTGTAATTATTTTATTGTATGTAATATTTTAATCGATAATAAATAAAACGAATTTATTGAATAATTAAATTATACAATATTGCTATAATAAAGCAATAAAAAAATTATATGAGTAAACATAATACTAAATCAATGCACCACTATATTATAATATAATAATAGTATAT
>NZ_SJDU01000707.1 GCF_005518285.1 Brachyspira catarrhinii
CATTATCGCTGAAATTAATTTCCTCATTCTGTGATTGAGTTTTAGCTATAGCTACTCTAAAGTTAGACCCTGTAAATACTTCTAATCCTGCCTCAGGATTCATTTTATTACCTACTAAATCAATAATGCTCATTTATTACCTCCTTTTATGCTGTAACTTCTACAGTTAAAGTTATAACTGTTTCTTTATATCCATCTGCTGTAGCTTTTACGTCTACTGTAGCCGTACCTTCAGCAACAGCAGAAATAATAAACTTACCATTTTGTTTTTCTACATTAGCGTATTCATTATTTTTTGATTCTACTGAGAAATCTGCGGCATTAGTTTGTACAGTTATTTCTTTTGTATTGCTTTGTTGTAAACTTATAGAAGTTTCAGGCGGATCTATAGAAAGTTCTGTAGGCGGTTTCTCTAAAGTTATATCTTTTGTATTTTCACTTGCTTGAATATCTACGGTACCTTTTTGAGTTACATAACCTTCCAAAGATACCTCATAGGAAACTTGGGAACCTTCTTTATAATATCCTATTTTTTGATTAATTCCTTCTAGCAAAACTTTTGCCTCAGCAGGTGTAGTATTAATTGTTAGTTTATATAACTCTCCTCTAATACTATCATAATCTGCCAC
>NZ_SJDU01000708.1 GCF_005518285.1 Brachyspira catarrhinii
AAGTATTGGAATTTGACTTCTTAAATCGTCAGGCATACTTTCTCTATTTTCTTTATATTCTTTATAAATTTCGCTTCTGAAAGTTTTTCTCGAGCTGTCCAAAGCGATTGCCGTATATTCTGACGGATAAGTATTTATTAAAGAAAAATAAGTTCTCAAAAAACCGTTTATTGAAGAAACATTTTGCCCTTTGGAATTCAAGAGCGGTCTTTTCAAAAAAATAAAATGATACCTGTAAAGGATACCGAAAGCGTCAATAATAAGGAATCTTTTTTTCATAATTTTTATTATACTATAAAATATTTATAAGTAAAGAATTGTGATTTTGTATTGCCTCCGCAATGACGATTTTTAATTTTTTAACGATAAAAAACTTGATTAAACTATTGACATATTTTTTAATTCATGTTATATTTTACTTAAATTAATTAAAGTTAATAAATATTGGATAACTTAAATATGTTTAGTAAAAATTACTATAAATTAGCATACTATAATTTCGTTAAGCAAAGCAAAGCAAAGCCTGTATTGTATCTTTAACTAATAATTTAAATTTTTATATATTACAATTTTTTAAATATTTCTTTGCGTTTTGCAAAAATCTATTAAATACATTTACTA
>NZ_SJDU01000709.1 GCF_005518285.1 Brachyspira catarrhinii
ATGACCGAGTATGAGAAAAAAGAACTCTATCAATACGATAAACAAATAACGCTTAAAGATGAAAGACTAAAGGGCATAAAAGAAGGAATTAAAGAAAGGAATTATTCTATAGCAAAATCAATGAAAACGGAAAATATCGACATAGAAACCATTAAAAGAATTACAGGCTTAAGCATAGACGAAATTCGCAAACTATAATAAATTCTATAAAAGTTAATTAGTTAATTATTCCCACATAAAGTATATAATCAAACTATGAATAAATTTCAAATCCTTTCAATATCTTTTTTATTATTTTATTTAGATTAAAAATATCCTACAATAATTTTTGTATTATTGATTATAATTATATTAGTGATATTATATAATATATTTCATAAAATGTGCGAGTTATAAATGAATAATAAAAATCATAATACTTTAATTTATTTATTATCTTGTTTAATATTTTTGTTAGCAATGTGTTTTATTTATTTTAATTATGCAAAAGAAAGAAAAATATTCATACAAGAAGCCATAAATAATTTTGAAAAAAATACTTTATTAACCATAAGTAATTTTTCATTAATGTATTCTCAAACTAATTTGAATTTAGAAAATAATAATATAAAAGAGAGCAG
>NZ_SJDU01000710.1 GCF_005518285.1 Brachyspira catarrhinii
TTGAGCATTGGTACAAAACACCTAAAAGAAGTAAAGTAGCATTTGGCGGCAGAGGAGGCGGAAAAAGTGAATCTATTGCTAGAATGCTTGTAGCTGCCTCTTTTGAAATTAAAGGCGTAATTTTATGTGCTAGAGAAACCCAAAAATCATTAGAAGATAGTATTAAAAAAGTACTTGAAGAAATAATAATTGATTACAAATTAGAATCTTATTTTAGATTTACAAGAACAGAAATAGAAAATAAACTCACTAATTGCCGCTTCTTATTTAGAGGATTAAGGGACAGTTCAGTAGAGAGCATAAAGTCTATAAAAGGCGTAAAAATATGTTTTGTTGAAGAGGCTCAATTCTTATCTGAACATAGCTTTAAAATATTAAAACCTTCAATAAGAGAAGAAGGAAGTGAAATATGGTATGCTTTCAATCCTCGTTTTCCTCAAGATGTTATTTATAATCTTATAAGAGTTTATAATCTTAAAGACGGAAGTTATGAGGCAGAAAAAGACGGAGAAATAAAAAATTATAATTATCAATATTATGAAGATGATCAAATATTAATTTATAAAATAAACTATGACGGCAATTATTTCTTTTCAAAAGTTCTTGAAACAGAAAGA
>NZ_SJDU01000711.1 GCF_005518285.1 Brachyspira catarrhinii
TTTACGTATAAAAATTAACATGTAAATGTATTTTTTATATTTTTTAAACCCTTTTTCCTCATTTGGATTATAACAGGATAAACATATTTTTTTAAAAAAAAGATTTTTAATATCATTAGAAATATCATAATCAAAATTTTTTAAATATGATTTTAACTTCAAAAAATTGTTTTTATCTTTAAAATCGCCCTTAGTATCCTCATATATATTTCCAAAAATAAATGTAAGTAAAGATTTTCTAAACTCGGAATTATTATCTCCGATATATTCAACCAAATCTTTATATATATTGATATGATTTAATGCTCTGCTATATGTTGTTAAAGAGTTAATAGTTTGATTATTATGAAGTCTATAATAATAGACAGCATTATTATTGTAGTAAAAAGATGGATTATACAGTATATTTTTTATAAAAAAATGTAAATCCTCACCTAAAATAATATCTTCTGAAAAAAATAAATTATTTTTTATAAGGAAATCTTTATTATATAATTTGCATACAGTCATATATAGAGGTGTGTATATTGTTCCCACTATTCTCCTAATTGTATCTATATATATTTGTTTATCAAATTTACATTTACCATAAGATTTATCATGATATTCTAAT
>NZ_SJDU01000712.1 GCF_005518285.1 Brachyspira catarrhinii
AGAAATAGGAATTATTATTTATAGCTAGGATCTATTGGTGTACCGTCTATAGCAGTTACACTATTAGCTTTTTGAAGTGTTTTTATTTGGCTCTTTTTTAATGCATAAACAACTTTAGTTGTAACAGGTTCTTTATCTGCTTCTTTTACTATTGTAGTTTTTGTTAACGTAAAATCGCTATTCATAGTTATATAAGTACTACCAAAATCTATTCCTGTAGTTTGTAATTGAACATATTCTACTTTTTCTTCTGTATTGCTGAAAACATAAAGAGTATTTATATCATATCCAGATGAAGCATCTTTTATATTTTCTGGAAGTATTCTTATAAGATCTGATGTAAATCCTAATTGTTTTAATAAAGGCATTTTTATTAAAACACCTCCAGCATAATTATTTTGTAAATTAGGGTCTTTTGAAGATACACTTATCTGTAATTGATCTTCAGAATTAAGAGTTTGAAGATTTTGACCATCTTGGGTTAAAGTAACGCTACTATCTGTAGTAGGAGCATATTTATATTGTCTGTAACTGCTGCCTACTCCTTCTCCGTCTGTTGTAGGAGTTGGAAGTCCTGAAGAACTTCCGCCGCCGTTATCACCAGGTCCTGTT
>NZ_SJDU01000713.1 GCF_005518285.1 Brachyspira catarrhinii
ATTTGAAACAAATCTAATCTTTTTTTAAAAATGAATTTAATGTAATATTGGCATTTTTCTGCCATTTATTAGAATAATAATATGATAAATGAAAAATCATATTAAATAAATTACTTATTGTCATAGAAATCCATATTCCACATAATCCTATTTTAGGAGATAGAATATATGCAAGAGGAATTCTTACCATAAAATTCTTATAGATGATATTAGCTGCATAATAGTAAAAGGAAGCCATATTTTAATTATTAGTTTTGTTATATTAAAATCAACAGTATTTTTTATTTTTAGGTAAATCATACTTACAATCATAGATATAATCTGAGCAAATACTGTGGCATAAGCAGTACCTTCTACTCCCATATCTGGAATTATTCCTATCCCTTTTATCATAAAAGGGGCTAATATCAAATTTATTGCAGAAGATATTATTAAAAATATTAGAGGTCTTACAGTATCTCCTATCGCTATAAGCGAAGCCGAAATAAAAGTATAATAAAATACGAAAGGAAAACCTATCATACTTATTCTAAAATAATTAACAATTCATTATACTTTCCGAAGCATTCAAAAATTTTATCATATTAGGAGCAAATATATAGCCAAATAT
>NZ_SJDU01000714.1 GCF_005518285.1 Brachyspira catarrhinii
AAATTATATTAATTATTTTTGAGGTACTATGAATAGGATTAGAGATGAAACTTAAAAAATAAACAATGTTTTTTAATATAATTCTTTATATAAAGTCAATAGATATAATGATAAAATAAAAGGAGTTTTTATATGATACAAGATAAAATAAAAAAATTATATGAATTAAGCAAAAATTTTAAAATATGCGATTGGGAAATAAAAGAAAATACTGATAATTTAAATGACAGTCAAATTAATCAAGCAAATTCTATATTAGAAAAACATCATTTATTTATTCTAGTATCTAATAAAATATATGATGTGTATAGTTTTTGTTTTTTTATTATGTCTCAATTATCAGAACGTTTAATAGCTCACGCGTGGAGTGATAGTGAAAAACAACACTATAACTTATGTTATGACATACTAAAAGAAGCTAATTTTATTGATTAGGAGGTAAAGTAGTGTTAATTACGTTGATTTCATATGTATTTTATATGTTATGATTATGGCTTATGTAAAAAATGATATAATAAATAATATGAATAATACTTATAGTATGAATAGGATTAGAGATGAAACAATTATTTAACTAAAAAGCAAATAAGAAAAATTAAGA
>NZ_SJDU01000715.1 GCF_005518285.1 Brachyspira catarrhinii
AATAAATTCGGTTTAACTCTTAAAAATCTTATTAACTTAAATCATATTATCTTCAGTTTATAATTTTTCCTTAACTTACGCTCGTTGTGTCGTCTTTAAAACTAATGTTACTATTATTATCAGCAATTTTAATCACTATTTTAATTTGAGTTATTGTAGTATCATAAATGTCGCTGAAAGTAACATTATAAGTTAAAGTAAAAGATTTTTTATCTGCGCTTAATTCTCCGTCTCCAACACGAGTTCCTGTTAAACCCTCAAATCCATGTCCTTCCTCAAAGTTATAATCTGTATATTGATAGATTCTTGAATAAGGAATATCTGACCACTTGTCTCCATCACGATGTGTTATTGTAAAAGTGTTATTATTTTTATCAAATATTCCCGTTGAATACGAAAATTCATACTTGTCACCACCAGGGGTGTTTGAATTATCGTCTAATGATGTGCCTTTCTTAAGTATAGTTTCAATGGCAGTAGCTCCTGTGTCGCCATCGAGACTTTGAGCATGCGTCAATGTCACTTTAACGGACAAAGTTTGAGTATAGTTGTTCAAAGTTTTATCGTCTGCCGTAAAAGTGAAATTAATCGTAATCGTTCTTACGG
>NZ_SJDU01000716.1 GCF_005518285.1 Brachyspira catarrhinii
AATAAATTCGGTTTAACTCTTAAAAATCTTATTAACTTAAATCATATTATCTTCAACTTAATTATTTTCTAACTTATAATTTAATCTATCCAGCTTATTGCATAACTACTGCCAGTCACATGTTTCAGATTATTAATTACTATAACAACTTCTGTATTTGCAAGTTCATAAGCGTCATTAACAACTAAATTATAATAGAAAGCTTCATTATCTCCACTTTTTTCATTTTTGATGTAGGTTAAATCTTTATAATATGGCACATTCTTAGAGGTCATATGAGCTTTTAATCTACCCAATAACCCATTGCTTCCAAAATCGATTTTACTTACCTCCTTTGGAACATAGTCATCCGAAGTATCATTATCAATTCCCGTTGCATCAACTGTAATAGTATTTCCATTTGCGGTAGCGGTTGAAAATTTAATATTAGGATATTTTGATGAATTCCAATCTCCAACTTCTATAATCGTTTGCTTGAATTCATTTTCAATAGTCATTTCTTTAAAATGCGTCAATTTCACTTCAACGGACAAAGTTTGAATATAGTTGTTCAAAGTTTTATCGTCTGCCGTAAAAGTGAAATTAATCGTAATCGTTCTTACGG
>NZ_SJDU01000072.1 GCF_005518285.1 Brachyspira catarrhinii
GAGCTTTAAAAGCCCTTAACTACTCCTGTAGACTCGCAAACGGTTTTTGAAAGTTAATGATTAAAACGAGGGATGGCTTAAATATTTTGTTATCCCTCATTAAAATAAAATATAAACGGAGTAAAAAATGAGTTATGCTGTATTAAAAGCGGCCGCTTACGCTATAGTTCATGCCCCCGATATGGTTATCAATAACGGGACTACGCAAACGGTTGAAAGGGAAGTTAATCCTAATTCTCAATATTTAAAGGATATAAAAAAGTATTTAAGAAGTTTTGACGATGTCGTTAATTACGCGCCTAATCAAACTTATATTGGCAACCTTCATCCAGAAGAATTAAAAAAATTGGCAAATCAGTGTTCCGAAGAAGTCAAAAAGGCAGGCGGAAGCTGGATAGGAGTTCCTCATAAAGGCGACAGAAACGGTAAATTTGGCGAGATATTTTCCGAAGACGAATTTATATTTATGATGAAAATAGCGGATTCTTTTGAACTCGTATATTTGGAAGCGGAATTTGAAAAGAAAATGAAAGAAGCTTATATTTCTAAAGAATCCAAATTTAAAAGCGAAGAAGATTTGAATAAAGAACTTGCAAATATTAAATGCGAAACAAAAATAGCCGATATAGAAAAATTAATGAAAGAAGAACATGCCGAAGGATTATATTTTAATGAAAAATTAGTAGGATGCGTAAAGAGAGCGCATGATGTGGATATAAATTTAAGCGCCCATGTTATGTTTGAAAATTTGGCGGTAAAAGCTTCTGGAGTTATGGCTTTAAAAGAACTCGTAAGAAAGAAAAATATAGACGCTTCGAGTATAGATTTGGTTATAGAATGTTCCGAAGAGGCTTGCGGAGATATGAATCAAAGAGGAGGCGGAAATTTTGCAAAAAGCGTAGCCGAAATTGCGGGCGTTCCAAATACTACGGGCTTTGATATAAGGGGATTTTGCGCAGCTCCGTCTCATGCTTTAGTTACGGCGGCTTCGTTAGTTAAATCTGGTTCTTATAAAAATGTTGTAATAGTCGCTGGAGGCGCTACGGCTAAACTTGGTATGAACGGTAAGAGCCATGTCGGTAAAAATCTTCCTATTATTGAAGATATATTGGGCGCGTTTGCAGTTTTGATAAGCGAAAATGACGGAATACATCCAGTTATTAGAACGGATTTACTCGGAAGACATACGGTTTCTACGGGAAGCGCTCCTCAAGCGGTTATGAATTCTCTGGTTGTAAATCCATTGGAAAAAGCAAATTTGAAAATTACCGATATTGATAAATATACCGTTGAAATGCAAAACCCCGATGTTACCAAACCTGCTGGAGCTGGAGATGTTCCAGAGGCAAATTATAAAATGATAGCGGCAATAGGAGTTAAAAAAGGCGATATAGAAAGAAGTCAATTGGCAGAATTTGTCGAAAAACATGGTATGTCTGGTTGGGCGCCTACTCAAGGACATATTCCTTCTGGAGTGCCTTATTTAGGATACGCTATAGACGATATAATGTCTGGCAAAGTTAATCGTATAATGTTAATCGGAAAAGGTTCTTTATTTTTGGGAAGAATGACAAACCTTTTTGACGGAATATCGGTTATAATAGAAAAAAATAGCGGAGACAAAGGCGGAAGCGAAGGAATTTCAAAAGAAGAAGTTAACAAACTTATAGCAAACGCAATGAAAGATTTTGCTAAAAGTATGTTAGGCGAATAATGGAGGCTTTAAATGAGTAATCCTTCTAATAATTCTTTAGTAAAATCTATGATAGGGGAGACTTTTCTATCTCTTGCAAACGCTTTGGAAACGGGACAATTCGGGAAAAAAGTCGTAGTCGGCATAACAAATAGAGGAAGCGAGCATGGAGCGGAAGCTGTGTCTTTAGGCGGCGTTATCGCTATGAGTAAAAATAAGAATGTCGAAGTCGTATTAATAGGCGAAAAAAATAGCTCTGGATTAAAAACCATAGAAACTGATTGCGATGAAAAGGCGCATAAGATGATGGAAGAAATGCTAAAAAAAGGAGAATTGGACGCTTGTATTACGATGCATTATCCTTTTCCTATAGGCGTTTCTACGGTTGGAAGAGTTATATCTCAAGCTAACGGCAAAGAGACTTTTATTGCCACGACTACGGGAACTTCCGCTACGGTAAGAGAGCAAGCTATGTTTAAAAATGCCGTATATGGAATAATTACCGCTAAAGCTTGCGGAATAGAAGAGCCTATAGTCGGCATATTGAATATAGATTCCGCTCGAACTGTTGAAAGAGCTTTAAAAGATTTGGCTTCAAATGGATATAATATAAAATTTGGAGCTTCAAATAGAGCGGACGGAGGCGTAGTTTTAAGAGGAAACGACTTAATAACTGGAGCAGTCGATATTGTGGTATGCGATTCTCTCACTGGAAATATACTTATAAAAATGTTTTCTTCTTTCAATAGCGGAGGAAGTTACGAAGCTATAGGATACGGATACGGACCGGGAATAGGTTTTGGTTTTACGATGCCTATATTCATTATATCGAGAGCTTCTGGAAGCAATGTTATAGCGGGAGCGATAGAATACGCTTATCAATGCATAAACGGAAATATCATAACCGTTATGAATAAAGAAGAAGAAGAAGTTAAAAAATACGGTTTCGATTCAATATTGGAAAGTTTAAAACCAAAAACGGTTTCGGCAGGCGGCGAAAGTAAGCCTAAAGTCGAAAAAGAAGTTGTAACGGCTCAAATATCGGGTATCGAAGTTATGGATTTAGATTCAGCCGTTGATTTGATTATGGGAAGCGGAATATATGCCGAATCGGGTATGGGATGCACTGGTCCTATAATATTGGTAAGCGAGAAAAATAAAGAAAATGCAGAAAGTATTTTGAAAAAAGGCGGATTTATATCTTAGTTTAAGATTAAAAAATATCGTCGAGACTTACAATAACGGTAATTTTTTTACTGTGAAAAATAATGGAATTTATTATGTATTAATTGTGCATAATAGATTCCATTTTTTTATAAAAAATTAAACAAAGGAGTTTTTTATGGACATTATTTCAAATATTGTCGGCAAAATCAACGGTTTTTTATGGGGCTCTGCTCTGCTATTTTTGTTATGCGGAACGGGAATATATTTCACAATAAGGTTGAAATTCGTTCAAATCGCAAAATTCAAAGATGGCTGGGACAGAACTTTTGGCGGGCTTTCCTTGAGAGGCGAAGCCGCTGGTAAAGAGGGAATGAGTTCTTTTCAATCTCTTGCAACTGCAGTGGCGGCTCAAGTGGGAACGGGTAATTTGGCAGGAGCGGCGACAGCCTTAATATCTGGAGGTCCTGGAGCTATATTTTGGATGTGGATGGCGGCGTTCTTCGGTATGGCTACTATATTTGTCGAGGCTTCTTTAGCTCAAAAGTATAAAACAACAGCCGAAGACGGACATGTAATAGGCGGTCCCGCTTATTATATAAAATCCGCGTTTAAAGGTCCGTTCGGTAAATTTTTAGCGGGTTTATTTGCCATATTTATAATACTCGCTTTAGGTTTTATGGGAAATATGGTGCAATCGAATTCTATCAGCGGAGCTTTCGTTAATGCTTTTCCTCAAATTAAACCTCTATGGATTGGAATCGTATGCGCGTTAATAGCGGCCTTTATATTTATAGGCGGAGTAAAAAGAATAGCGTCATTTGCCGAGAAAGCCGTTCCTTTAATGGCTTTATTCTATATTATAGGTTCTATAATAATACTTATAATGAATATTAGAAACCTTCCAAGCTCTATAGCTTTAATATTTACTTCGGCTTTTAATCCTCAAGCGGTAATAGGCGGAGGATTGGGAATAAGTATTCAGCAAGCTATGAGATTCGGAGTTGCAAGAGGATTATTCTCAAACGAAGCTGGTATGGGTTCTACTCCTCATGCTCATGCTTTGGCTAAAGTTAAACATCCTTGCGAGCAGGGAACCGTAGCTATGATAGGCGTATTTTTTGACACTTTTATTGTAGTTACTTTAACGGCTTTAGTTATATTATCTTCCGATATATTACAAACTCAAATATATCCGTTGGATTCCGCCAGTCTTATACCTGAAACATTAAAAGGAGTAGGATTGCCTCAAGCGGCTTTTAGAGGCGGATTTGGTTTCTTCGGCGTAATATTCGTTGCCATTTGTTTACTTTTCTTCGCTTTTACTACCATAATAGGCTGGTATTTCTTCGGAGAGCAGAATGTTAAATATTTATTCGGAGCGAAAGCCACAAAAGTTTATGCCGTTTTAGTCGTGGGTTTTATACTTTTAGGTTCGGCTTTGAAAGTCGATTTAGTTTGGGATTTAGCCGATTGTTTCAACGGCTTAATGGTTATACCGAACCTCTTGGGAATACTCGCGTTAAGCGGAGTGGTAGGAGCTTTATTTAAAGATTATAATAATTTAAACAAAAAATAATTATTAAATCCTTTTTATTATGAACGGGGCTTAAACTATAAGCCCCTTATATTATTTTGTATTTTATTTTAAATAATTAAATAAAAAAAATTCATAAGGAGATTAAATGGATATTGTAGAACGGTTAGTTGCAATAGCGAATTCATTTTTATGGGATTACGCTTTAATTATATTTCTTTGCGGAACGGGATTATACCTTACTATAAGATTAAGATTTATACAAGTCAGAGAATTTATATATAGCATTAAACATGCATTTTCATCCGCTTCGTTAAAAGGAGAAGCTGCGGACGAACATGGTATGAGTTCTTTTCAGTCTTTGGTTACTTCTATAGCGGGGCAAGTTGGAACGGGAAATTTGGCGGGAACGGCAACCGCTTTAGTGTCTGGAGGTCCGGGCGCTATATTTTGGCTTTGGATTTCCGCATTTTTTGGTATGGCTACAATATTTTCGGAAGCAACTTTAGCTCAAAAGTTCAAAAGATATAAAGACGGACAAATAATAGGAGGACCCGCTTATTATATAAAAGCGGCTTATAAAGGAACATTAGGAAAAATTCTTGCGGCATTATTTGCTATTTTCATTATTTTGGCTTTGGGAATAATGGGAAATATGGTTCAATCGAATTCAATAGACGCCGCTTTTGCTAATTCTATACCCGTAAATAAAAGTATAATCGGAATTATAACGGCTTCAATATCTGGATTTATATTTTTAGGCGGAATAAAAAGAATAGCATCAATTACCGAAAAAGTTGTTCCAATAATGGGAATATTATATATATCTGGAGCGGTTATATTTTTAATATTTAATATAACTAAAATTCCTAACGCATTTTATATGATATTCGTATCGGCTTTTAATCCTAAAGCGGTAATAGGAGGTTCTTTGGGAATAGGAATTCAACAGGCTATGCGTTTTGGAGTGGCGAGAGGATTATTTTCAAACGAGGCTGGAATGGGTTCTACCCCGCATGCTCATGCCATAGCGAAAGTGGAACATCCTTGTCAGCAGGGAGCTGTGGCTATGATGGGCGTGTTTGCCACTTTTATAGTAATAACTTTAACTTCTTTGGTAATATTGTCTTCTGGTTTATTGCAAGATAATGTATATAATTTATCGTCTCCAAATTTGATTTCGGAAACTTATAAAGGAATCAGTTTGACTCAAGAAGCTTTCAAAACTAAATTTGGCGAAGCGGGAGTTTTATTCATAGCCGTTTGTTTATTATTTTTCGCGTTTTCTACTATAATAGCTTGGTATTTTTTCGGAGAACAGAATATAAGATATTTATTCGGGCAAAAAATAGCTAAAGTATATGGCGTCATCGTAGTGATATTTATTTTTATAGGCTCTACTTTAAAAGTAGATTTAGTATGGGCGTTGGCGGATTGTTTTAACGGTTTGATGGTTATTCCGAACCTTCTTGGGATTTTAGCTTTAAGTCCGCTAATTTCAAAATTGACAAAAGATTATAACAAATTCAAAAAAAAGAAAAATTGAAAATACATTTGCAAAATAATTTTATTTTATGAGAGGCTTAATTAAATAAGTCTCTCATTTTTTATTATTTATTTTAATTTCTCAAAATTAAGTATTTTCAATGCAAAGTAATGCACTATCGATATAATGCTTTCTTTTCTATTAAAATAATTAAAAATATGTTAAAATATACTCAATTAAAAAGAATTAAAAAATAATTTAAGAATAATAAAAATATTATGACAAATAAAATAAATAAATATTCCAATAAAAATATAATTCATGCCATAGACGAATTATTAAGAAGATTGTCGAATTTGCTTGCGATAACTGGCTCTATTTTTGCAATATTCGTTTTGCTTATGCAGATAAGAAGAATAGACGCTTATAATTTTTATATAGCGAATTACGAGAAAATAATAAATATCATAACAATTTGTTTTATATTTATACTTTTAGACCAAATAAGAATCGCTCCGAGAAGATTATATATAATAGTGCCAATTATTCAGATTATAGGATTATTGCTCGTTAATTTTTTCAGTAAAAAATATTACGATATAGATTCGAGCAGAATAATTTGGGTTATAGTGGGTTCGGTTTTATTTTTTTTGATTATAGTTATAAATTGGCTCAGATTGTCTTATTCAAAATTTACTTTATATCAATTAATCATAGCTTCTTTTATATTCGTAATAACTTTAGGAACTTTACTTCTTTATTTGCCTTTAAGCACGGTTAGTGGAAATATTCATTTTATTGACGCTTTATTTACCGCAACAAGCGCGGTTTGTGTTACGGGGCTTACGGTTATTGATATTTCAAAAGAACTTACTCTATTTGGCAGAATTGTCCTTATAATACTAATTCAAATAGGAGGACTCGGCATTATGTCGATTTCGGCTATAGTTCTTTTATTTTCGGTTAGTAAAGGAAGCGTGCAGGATAGAATAAGAACTTTGGAAATGTTTAATACTCAAAATAAAGATATTATAAGGTCGACAATTAAAGTAATTTTTTTGGCGACTTTTATAATAGAATTTGCGGGAGCGATTTCATTGTTTACCGTTTTTAACGATAATTCTTCGGCAAAACTTGGCGAAAAAATATTTTCTTCTCTATTTCATTCTATAAGTGCTTTTTGTAGCGCGGGTTTTTCGCTTTATGAAAATAGTATGCATAGATATTCCAATAATATAACGATTACCACAACGATAGGTTTGCTTATAATACTTGGAGGAATTGGATATCCCGTTCTTTTAACCGTATTTTTTGCGATTAAAAATAAAATAACTGGAAAAAGATATATAATCGACACTCAAACATCGATTGTTTTATTTACCACTTTAATTTTGCTTTTATTTGGATTTTTATTCATATTTTTTAACGAATATAACGGAGCTTTAAACGGTTTGCCTTTAAGAGAAAAAATATTGATTTCGATTTTTCAAAGTATAAATCCAAGAACTGGCGGATATGAAACTATCTCATATAGCTCAATGAATAATGTCACTATAGGAATGATAATATTTCTTATGTTTGTCGGAGCATCTCCAAGCGGAACGGGAGGCGGAGTAAAAACTACGACATTATTCGTATTTGTGGCTTCGATTATAACGGCGATAACAAATAGACCTTTTATAGTCGTTAGAGGAAGGAAGATAAAAGAATCGGCGGTTAATAAATCGGTTGCAATATTTACTCTCGCTATGGCTATATCGACATTTGCGGCGCTTTTGATATTTTATATAGACGGATATAAAGCTATGATGCCCGTTTTATTCGAGTCTGTTTCGGCTTTGTCGACTACGGGACTTTCTTTGGGAATAACTCCTTCGCTTTCAATATGGAGCAAAATAATAGTAATGTTTTTAATGTTTATCGGCAGGGTAGGATATTTGACTTTATTTATGAGCGTTGGTTCGATAGACAGAAGCAGATACGGTTTGATAGATTTGCCAACTGGAGAGGTTACGATAGGTTAAAGTTTTTATATTTTTTATATTATTTATGAAGAATATTCTATTAATAAACTGTAAAAATTAAAACTTGAAAAAATATTTATACTTTATATAATATTTTATAAATTTCATAAACTCACGGAGAATATAATTAATGACAAATTTAAATATAATAATCGCTATAATATTAATAATCATAG
>NZ_SJDU01000717.1 GCF_005518285.1 Brachyspira catarrhinii
TCTTTTCATAACAACTTCTATACTATTAGGCAAATCTCCTATAGTTCCTTTTCTTCTATCGGCAAAGGCGAGCAAATCCCCGTTTGGAAGTTGCATTAAAGCGGGTATTCTATAAAAAATAGTTCCACTTTGTCTATTCCATAATAGAATCCCTTTAGGAGCAACTTTACTTGTATAAATCATACTATTAGTTACTTCGGCTGCCACCTCTCCTTTATATCCTGGACCTCCGCTCTCGTTCATATACCAACCTTTTGGCGGAACTCCTCCGCTTCCTCCTCCACCGTTTATAACATCTGATATACCCGCAATACCAGGACCGAAAGGATGCTTACAAGCCCAAACTAAAATTCCCGTGATAACGGAAATCGCAATTAAAGGAATAAAAAAATATCTTTTTCGCATATATACATCTCCTATTTAAACTTAAATTAAACTTTATTTTATTCTATCTATTAATAATTTATATTTTCCGCTCCGCTCGTAAGCCAATATAAATTAAATCTTCTAAAAATCACGCCATTATTTTCTTCAGTCAAAGTGGCAATCGTTCCGTCTGGTAAAACCGTTATAGCGGGATAGCCGTTTGCCTTTGCGGTTGCTT
>NZ_SJDU01000718.1 GCF_005518285.1 Brachyspira catarrhinii
TATTCTATTCCGTTTAAATATTCTATTCCGTTTAAAGTAAATCCGTCTTCAGTTTCAAAAACTATTCCCTCTTTATATATTCCCACATCGTTTACTTTAAGCCCCAATCTATGTTCGACAACCATAACTCTTTCGTTTGTAAGAGCCGATACGATTTCGCTTTCATATTTATAATTATAGGCTTTATAAGGTCCTTTAATGTCTATAGTATAAGGCGCTTTTACTTCGGTTAAATGAACTTTGATTGTAGTCGCAAAAATTGTCCCGTTTATTATGAATAAAGATGCGATTATAAATAGAGATTTTATTATTTTCA
The DNA here is from genome assembly GCF_005518285.1 of Brachyspira catarrhinii. Lineage (GTDB taxonomy): Bacteria > Spirochaetota > Brachyspiria > Brachyspirales > Brachyspiraceae > Brachyspira > Brachyspira catarrhinii. Next base: position 317 of record NZ_SJDU01000718.1, read on the forward strand.
TGATTTTTAATACTCCTAAAATATTGATTTAAAATATAAATTTTAATATCAATATCGGAAATATTAAAAATTTACTTTAAAATAATATTATTTAATTATATTTTAAAAGAATAAAATAAAACCCCATGCATATCCGCATGAGGTTCGTAAAAATTATATTATATGAAAGAATGTAGATTATCCGCAAGTCTAAAATTCTTTAATCTCTCTGCGCACCTTCGGTGAAAGAAAGTAAACCGAACCTATTACTTAAAATAAATTCGGTTTAACTCTTAAAAATCTTATTA
>NZ_SJDU01000719.1 GCF_005518285.1 Brachyspira catarrhinii
CCGTAAGAACGATTACGATTAATTTCACTTTTACGGCAGACGATAAAACTTTGAAAAACAATACTCAAACTTTGTCCGTTGAAGTGAAGTTGACGCATGCTCAAGAAATTACTGCAGGAGACACAGAAATTCAATTTGTAGCAGAGGCATTAAGAGAAGCTCAAATTCTTTTAACTGATGAAGCAGATGCTAATAACGAGAGTATCTTTCAATATGATTCTTATGATAACACAGGCAAATATTATATCTATAAAAATACTACTGCTGATAGTGTCTTTAGTTATGATATGAGTAAAAAGGTAAATCAATTTATGAATAGACTTAAAAGGAGTGCTGCATTTGTAAACTACTTTACGGATGCAACATTTAATAACGATATTGCAAGCGTATCTGGAGATGATAAATCAATTACTTTTAGTTTAACCTTTGTTATGAAAGACGCTTACGAATTGGCTGATAACAAGATTAATATAAAAGTTACAAGTGTGTTGGAGGGAACTCAATGGGTTATTCCAAGTAATTAATGAAGATTAGAAAATTATAAACTGAAGATAATATGATTTAAGTTAATAAGATTTTTAAGAGTTAAACCGAATTTATT
>NZ_SJDU01000720.1 GCF_005518285.1 Brachyspira catarrhinii
CAAGCGATGTTAATAGTATTACAGTTCATATATGTTCAGGCGGTGCAGGAGGTTATTATGGTTTATTAGATACGGTTGGAACAGAACCTACAGTAGGAGGTAATTCTCAAGTATTAGTAGGCAATACAGCGATAACTACTTGTCAAGGCGGTCAGATAGCAGTAAAAACAGGTACAATCTCATTTAATGGAGGAAATGGAGGTATTGCTATTGGACAGGGTAAATTAATTAATGGAAATAATGGAAGTACAAGCACATATAATAATATTAATTATAATACGGGAGCTGTATTTACAAATAATACTACTTTGGCTAGCGGAGGTAATGGAGGCAATGGCTCTATAAACGGATATGCTTCAGGCGGAGGAGGAAGCGGAAGTGCAGCTATTGTAGATGTAACAAGAGGTATGCTTGGCTCTTTAAATAAAGTAAAAATTATCGTAGGAGCTGGAGGAAATGGAGGTACTAATAGTAACAGCAATGGTGTTGTTGCTAATGGAGAAAAAGGACAAGACGGCTCAGCAGTTATAGAGTATATGCAGAAATAGTAGGTTTATAAAATGCTTAAGAGTTTTGCTAATATTATAGAACTTGATATTTC
>NZ_SJDU01000721.1 GCF_005518285.1 Brachyspira catarrhinii
AAAACTCCATTAATTCGCCCGGTATATATGTTGTAAGTTTATCATTTGAGGCACTGTCGGCAGGCAAAGATGTAGTTTCTGAAGCAGCATTAAAAAGCCCTTGATTTTCTGAAGCGTCTGCCCCAAAGAATGTTATATGTGCTCTTCTCTGTGCCATAGCTTGTAATGAGATAATTTTTTTAAACTCAACTAAACTTTTACCAACACCTAGCTTATCAAACTTAGCTTCTTCATTAATATTAGTTGTAAAAGATGTTTGTACTTCATAATAAGGAACAGCCATTTGTCTGAGTGTTCCGTCATTTTTTGGTATATCTTTTCTCCAAATTGAGGAGCCCCCCACTACTGAATTAGCACTTATCTCATCAGCAAGCATTACATATAATACATCATCTCCTCTTGTTCCATAATTAGTTCTTTTACCAATTACAGCGTTATATTCTATACTCTCATACAATTTTCCTATAATGCCCGGAGCCTTAGCGTGAGGAAATATTCTTTCAAAGTTCATACTCATAATTTGTTCTCCTTTTTTATTTTATAGTTTTACCAAAGCACATGTACAATCTGTCCATTCCACAGTGTCTACATTAAGTTTTC
>NZ_SJDU01000722.1 GCF_005518285.1 Brachyspira catarrhinii
ACTATTTTATCTATTAGATAAATCTTATTCTTTTGAAAAATAATTGATAAATCTTATTCTTTTGAAAAATAATGGACGAAGTCTTTACTCAGCCCGTTCAAGTGCGAATTAGAATTATATTATTATTTATTAAAGAAAAAAATTTTCCTAACAACAATGGCTTTAAAAATTTGCAGTTTCAAAAATAAATATTTTATTTGAGCAGATTTCGGCATTAGTATGGTTTATTATTTTTTTACTATTTTTTCAATTCCTTAAAACTTAAAGCCGTGAAAGATTTTTTATCCACCTTCAATTTTTTTCCAATCACTTTGTTATAATCTTTTGCCGCTATTCCGATGCATGGACGCAAAGCTATCAAATCTTTTTCTTTTATAATTTCGTTTTTAAGCATGCTATGATTTAAATATATTCCTCTTTTTGCAAATATAAGTTCTTTTTTTTCCTGCAAGCTTAAAACTCTCTCTCTGTTCAACGCTTTTTCTCCGCCGAGCATGATTAAAGCGTTACTTAGAGATTTAATCAAATCGCTCATAGATTTTGTATCCAAACTTATTATATGGTCGCCAGATTTTTTTTCGGGAGTTATCGTAAAATG
>NZ_SJDU01000723.1 GCF_005518285.1 Brachyspira catarrhinii
TTTGGAAATTCAAGATTCTTTGATAATTATATTTTCAAGTTCTTTTCCGAGTATAAAATCTCTAACCGCTTGAGGAGACAAAACCCAATTTTTCGGCTTATTATTATTGTCGATTTTTTTCAAAGCCTCTAATTCTTCTTTATAAAGCTCTTCGGTTAAAGGCTTTTGATTAATTTCTTTGTTTTCGTTATGCATATTTCATTTATATTAATTTATATTTTCATTAAAAGCAAGTAAAATTATTGTTCTTATTTTTACAACTTTATAAAAAAGATTGCCAAAATAAAACCCCACGCATATCTGCATGAGGTTATCAAAAAATAAAAGGAAAGTTAATCCCTTTTTAAATTAAAGGAGAAAAACTTAAAAATGAAACAATTTTTCTAACATTGCTTATTAATAACAAGGGGCTTAATATTAAACCCCTTATTATCAATTTTTTATTTTAAACGGATGGCATTACTTACCTAAACTGTCATGCGATACCGCACTCTATGGGCTTTAGCCCTGCCAAAGTAATCCAAATAAAATAGATTACTTCGCTTCCTTGCAGTCGCTCGTAATGACATAACTATATCGTCATTCGAGGCG
>NZ_SJDU01000724.1 GCF_005518285.1 Brachyspira catarrhinii
TGGTAAACGCATTTGCAAAGCATATATTGTAAGTTCTGTTTCTATTTCAAAACCTTTAGAGAAAGCAGGAAAACTCTTTACGAATCTTTTAGAAAATATTCTATATCCGCTAAGCATATCCTCGAATCTCTTACCAAACAGTATATTAGCAAAACCTGTAAGCATAGCATTACCAAATGTATGACCTTTTCTATGTACATCTTCATCTACAACTTCACGAGAAATATTAAGCATATCAAGTTTGTTATCTAAAAAATACTGTATATGTTTTTTTATTTCCGATATATCATATTGCATATCAGCATCAACCATAATATATATATCAGCTTCAATGTCTGAAAAAGCCCTTCGTATAACTTCACCTTTACCCTGATAATTAACTTCTGTTACCATTGCTCCAGCCTCTTTTGCTAATTTAACAGAGTTATCCTTGCTATTATTATCAAAAACATTTATTTGAGCTTCAGGCAAATATTTCTTAAATTCATTTATTACTTGTTTAATTGTAATCTCTTCATTATAGCAAGGTATTATTACGGATATTTTTTTCATAGTATTATTTCCTAAACAAATTTAAAGCACAAAAAAGCT
>NZ_SJDU01000725.1 GCF_005518285.1 Brachyspira catarrhinii
AAAAACAATAATCGTTCAAGTCAATGAACAAAAAATAACTTTATTTAATTTAGAAGATGAAGCGAGCCGAGACGCCTAGCGTTAAGCTAGGGACTTTTTGTCGAGGCGAGCCTAACAATTAAGGAGGAAATAAATAATGGCTAATAGACCTAATCCATTACAACCTGTAATAGTCAATGTCAAAGTTTTAGGCGTAAATACTCCTGCGGACTATACTAGAGTTTTTGGTGTAGTAAGCTATGGAGATACTAATTTACAAGCTAATACTTTAAAAACAATTAGTAAAAGCGAAATAGCAGATTTAGGATTAAAAGAAGGTTCATATACTGAAAGTTTTTTGAACTCTTTTTTTACTAATAATGCTATGGGACAAATTAATGTTTTGGAAACAAAAACAGTTCCAAACATCAAACAATACGCCGCAGGCGATTATTATGTGAGCGGAAGCCAAGCATATAAATGCTTACAGGCAGATACAGCAACAAGCGAAACCAATTTAGCACCAAGCAAATTGTCAGAGGGGGCATACTGGGAAGAAACATCAGACCCTAAAAAATATGAAATAGACAGTTTATATGTAAATGCTCAAGG
>NZ_SJDU01000726.1 GCF_005518285.1 Brachyspira catarrhinii
AAATACTAATATATTTTGCATTCTATATAATCTTATTTATTGTCGCTTTATAAGAACGGTTGTATAATCGCCTTCTTCACCAGCGCTAACTTGCAAGCATCTAATTTCGCTTTCAAATTCTAAAACGAAATAATTGTTTTCGCTATCGGTATAGCCATAAGTGGTATCGCCGTATTCTTCTATATCTTTAATTACCTCTCCGTTAGAAGTAATAGTTATAGAACCGTCCAAATTTATTATGAGAGAAGCTTTAGTATTTTCGTTAATAGTATATCTATCAACTACATCTCCTCCCATCATAATTTCGCTTGCTAACCATTCGCCCGAATACTTTCCTATGCCTTCCGCTTTCGTATTGCCTTTATTAAAGATAGGTATTTTATCTTTAATACGCCCTACTATGTCTTTATTACAACTTATAGTAAATAAGACAACCAAAAATAAAGTTTGTAATGTTAAAATTTTTTTTGTTTGTTTCCTCATAAGGAACTCCTTTGATTTAATTTTTTTATAAAAACGTTTAAATGAATAAACGCTTTTTCCAAATTGAAATTTAATAAATTCAAAAAAGAATTTGAATAGATTTTTAA
>NZ_SJDU01000073.1 GCF_005518285.1 Brachyspira catarrhinii
CAACATATTGCATAGAAACTTCAATATCCGTTTTATCTTCCGTCTTATGCAAATAAATAGGTTTATCATGCAATAATTTTTTATTTTCGTTTAAATGGGCGATAAACATTTCGATTCCGCCTTCGTAATGAAATTCGTTACTTACGGTTTTTGATTCTCTTTTGTCAATAAGCGTTATTCTTATTCCTCTGTTTAGAAAAGCAAGCTCTCTTAATCTGTTTGCAAGTATTTTATAATCGTATTCAGTAGTTTCAAAAATTTCATCGTCCGCTTTAAATGTAACTTTAGTTCCGTTTTTTACGCTTTTTCCCACTTCTTTAACTGGAGCTTCGGGAACTCCTTTATGATATACTTGTTTATATAGCTTTCCGTCTTTGCTTACTTCGGCTATTAATTCAGTGCTTAAAGCGTTGACTACGGAAACTCCTACGCCATGCAAACCGCCCGACACTTTATAAGTTTCGTTATCGAATTTACCGCCAGCATGCAATTTTGTCATAACAACTTCCAAAGCCGACACTTTCAATTTTGGATGCATATCTACAGGAATTCCTCTTCCATCGTCTTGCACTTCGATTATATTGTCTTTTTTTATCGTGACTATTATATTTTTACAGAACCCAGCCATAGCTTCGTCAATACTGTTATCAACGACTTCGTAAACCAAATGATGCAAACCCGCCGAACCCGTAGAACCTATATACATACCAGGACGAGTGCGGACAGGCTCTAATCCTTCCAATACTTGAATATTTTTTGAACTATATGTTTTTTCAGCAGCAGCCATTTTTTATCCTCGTTTAATATTTTTTATTTAATAAAAATTTAAATTTTAATCAATGAATTTAAATTAAAATTTATTTGAAATATTATATATTGATTTTAAGAATATTTCAAATATTAATTGATTGTTTTGCAATGACAGATTAAATGAAAATAAGAGAAATAAATTTGAATTATTATACTATATTTTTTAATATTTTTGAATTTATATTATAAAGTAAGTTTATTATATATAATATATATAATATTTCTTGATATATTATGTAAAATATAATATAATACTTTTTTAGAAAATAAATAGGTGTAATTATGAAAATAGAAAGAATAGAAATTAAAAACTTTAAAAGATTTACCCACCTTGTTATAGAAGAATTAGGTGAAAATTTAAAATTAGTATTAGTGGTTGGAAGTAATGGATGTGGTAAATCATCATTATTTGAAGCTTTTAATTATTGGCACTTAAAATCGACATTTAATCTTAATATCGAAAGAGATTATTATAATAAATTTAAAGATAATGTAGATTGTGATATAAAATTCTATGGAGATAAAAAGAATGAAAATATTTTTTATTTTAGAACAGCATATAGAAATCAAGCAGAATTTAAATTAACAACTTTTAATGAAATAAAAAATATAAATACTAAAATAAACAAAAAAATGATAAACAATGATCAGAAGTATCTAACAATTATAATATATTAATAGGAAATACAATAAATGAATTATTTTTTGAAAAAAATAACGATAAAAAAGTATCAGAGTTGAGAAACGACTTAATAGGTAAAATTCAACAATCTATGCATAATGTATTTGAGGATTTAATGTTGAATAACCTTGGTAATCCATTTAAAGAAGGGACTTTTTATTTTAAAAAAGGTATTATAGACAAATTTAATTATAAAAACCTTTCAGCTGGAGAAAAATCAGCATTTGATTTAATTTTAGATTTGGTATTAAAAATAGATTATTATAATGATGGTATATTTTTTATTGATGAGCCTGAAATACATATGCATACAAGTCTACAAAGCAAATTAATTAAAGAATTATATAATATAATACCTGATAATTCTCAATTATGGATAACAACACATTCTATTGGTATAATGAGAATGGCTGAAAGAATATTAAAAGAAAATCCTAATGGCGTAGCTATATTAGATTTTGATAGTCATGATTTTGATAATTATGTTATTATTAAACCTACTAAATTAAGTAAAACTGTATGGGAAAAATTTTTATCTTTAGCCCTTGATGATTTATCTGAATTAATAATCCCAGAGTATATAATATTGTCTGAGGGGAGCTTTTCTGGCAATAAAAGATATAATTATGATGCAACCATATATAATAAAATATTTAATGATAAATACCCTAATATTTTATTTATATCAGGAGGTTCTTCAGAAGATATAAGAAAAGAAGATTATATACCTGAAAAAATAATAAAAAATTTTTCAAAAAGTATTAATGTGAAAAAATTGCTTGATAGAGATGATATGACAGATGAAGAAGTTAAAGTTAATGAAGAGAAAAACATAATAGTATTATCAAAAAGGCATATAGAGTCCTATTTGTTAGATGATGAAATTATTAAAAAATTTATAGATAATAATAAGCCAGAAAAATATACCGAAATACAATCTTTAATAAAAAATGCTATTACAAATAGTATTGATAGAGGTAATCCAAAAGATGATATAAAAAGTGTTAGAGGCGAAATATATAATATATTAAGAAAGGAATTGTGTCTAACACAATGTGGTAATACAGCAGATGCATTTATAATAAATAATTTAGTTCCATTGATTACTCCAGATACAGAAATATATAAAGTATTAGAAGTAGATATAATTAAAAAAATTATACCATAAAGATAAATTTTAATATTTAATTATAAACTAAACTAATGCTATGAAATGCCATCCTTTTTGTTAATTTGCAAAACATTAATATTTTGATATAATAAATTTATATATTTTGAATTTTTAATTATAAAGAGTAAATATGGCTAAAAAAGAAGTTAAAACGGATTATTGGGTATATTCGCTATTACAAAGCGCAAATATTGAAGCGACTCCTCAAGGTTCGGATATTAAAGAAGTGAACGAAGCCTTGAAAAGCGCAAGCAAAAAAGGAACGGGAAATATAGGGTTTCCAGAATTTATAGCTATAGTTAAAGATTTTTTAATCGTAATAGAGGATAAATCCGATTTAAGCAAACATTGTAAATTGGATTCTAATTCTTGCATAGATTTGGATAATACAAAAAGCGTCACGGATTTTGCGGTAAACGGAGCTATTCATTACGCAAAACATTTGGCTCAAAATACAAGTTTCAAAAAAATTATAGCGATTGGCGTTAGCGGAGACGAAAGGCATCATAAAATCAGCCCTTATTTTATTAATGAAAGAGGAATACTCGATAAAAAATTAAACGATTTGGAAACATTTACTCTTTTAAACGAAAGTAATATAGAAAGTTATTATTTGCAAGAGATTTTAGGAATTAAACCTAAAGAAGAAACCACAGACGAAGAAGTTAAACAAGACGCCGAAAGTTTGCATGAATATTTGCGAAATTACGTAGCTATAAAAGACGCCGACAAACCTTTAATAGTTTCTGGAATACTTTTAGCTTTGGACGAAATGAAAGAAAATAATTTAAATCTTGAATATTTAAATAACGATAAAGATATACCCGATGGACAAAAATTATACGAGCTTATAGAAAAAAATCTAAAAAGAGCCAGATTAAGCCCCGAAACAAAAAGAGACAAAGTTTTATCTCAATTTTCGGTTATTAAAGACACAAAAAAGATTAACGAATTATGCGAAATCTTAAATAAAGACGGAACAAAAATTAATTCTACTCCGTTAAGATACTACTCTGAATTTGTAAAAAAGAGGATATACGACAATATACAAAATATAAAAAACTCCGAAGATTATTTGGGAAGATTTTATTCGGAATTTATGCGTTTTAGCGGAGGAGACGCGCAAAGTTTGGGAATAGTTCTTACTCCAAGACATATAACCGATTTATTTTGCGAATTAGCGGACTTAAAACCAGACGATATTATTTTAGACCCTTGTTGTGGAACGGGAGGATTTTTAGTTTCGGCAATGAACGATATGATTTCAAAAACCGAAGACATAAAACAAAAAAATAATATTAGACAAAATCAATTATTCGGATTTGAATTGCAACCGTTTATGTTCGCAGTCGCCACTACAAATATGGTATTGCGAGGAGACGGCAAAAGCAATCTTAATAACGAAGATTTTTTAAAACAAAATCCTAAACAATTACAAACCGATTGCCAAGCCACAGTAGGTTTTATGAATCCTCCATATTCTCAAGGAAAAGTCGATAAAAATCTGACGGAAATATCTTTTACGGAACATTTATGCGATTCGATATTAAAAGGCGGAAAAGTCGTGGTTATTATACCTCAAAGCGCCGTTACGGGAAAAACTAAAGAGGAAAAAGCGACTAAAGAAAACATATTGAAAAAGCATACTTTAGAAGGCGTTATAACCTTAAACAAAAACACTTTTTATAGAGTGGGAACAAATCCTTGCATAGCGATTTTTACGGCAGGAATTCCTCATGATTATAAGAATAAAATTTGTAAATTTATAAATTTTGAAAATGACGGTTGGGAAGTTCAAAAACATAGAGGATTAATCGAAAATAAAATTAAGTCTAAAGATAGAAAAGAGCATTTATTAAAAGTATGGAACGATGAAATTGAAGCGGAAACCAAATTTTGCGTAAAAACTACAATAGAACCCGAAGACGAATGGCTGCATAGTTTTTATTATTTCAATGACGAGATGCCAAAACATGAAGATTTTGAAAAAACTATTGCCGATTATCTAACATTTGAATTTAATATGATAACTCATGGCAGAGGTTATCTTTTGGGCTTAAAGGAGAAAAGTATAAAGACAATGAATAAAACTTTAAAATTAAATTCTGTAGATTGGAAAGAATTTAAAATCAATGATTTATTTGACAGAATAGAAAAAGGCAAATGTAAAAATACAAACGAAGAAACTAAACAAAGTATAAATGGCGTTTCTTTTTTATCCGCCACATTAAATAATAACGGAGTAAGCGGTTTTGTAGAGCCAAATTCTTTATTACAAAAAGGAAATTGCATAATGTTTGTAAATCAAGGAGATGGAGGAGCGGGTTATTCCGTTTATAAAAAAGAAGATTTTATATCCACGACAAGCAACTCTTTTGGTTATGCAAAATGGATAAATAAATATACGGGTTTATTTGTAGCTTCTATTTTATGCCGTTTTAAAGAAAAATACACATTCGGTTATGGACGAACTGAAAACAGATTAAGAAAAGATAAAGTCTTTCTTCCGATAGATTCCAAAGGGCAACCGCATTGGGAATTCATGGAAAATTTTATGCGGGAAGTCGAATATAAAAAACTTAATCTTTATTTGGATTATATTAAAAAATAAAATATCCTATAATTAGTGCAATTATTTATTTTATTCTAAAAATATCCAATTTATTTTCAATCTCTCTAAACTTGCTTTCAATTTTTTCAATATAAATCGAGCTATTTTTTTTAATATCTTCCAAAAAAATTTTATCTTCTATTAAAGTCGTATTTATATTGATATTTAAAATCGAACCTTTTGAAGCAGCATAAATTAAAATATAAGCGGAGGCGATGTCGGTTATGACTCCAGAGTTTCCGTATTTAAGAATAATGTCAAACAAAGGAATTAATTGATAAGAATATTTTAGTATATTGAAAGGAGTTTCTGTAGATTTTACAGACGCTTTTGAAATTTCATTTTTTCTAATTAATTTTTCTTCTTCCGTATTTTTTGGCAATTTTATAGCATCCATAAATATATTGAAAGATTCTGCGTCTTTGTCTATAGTTTCGATTAATTTAATTTTTATTTCTTTGATTTTTTCTATTGCGTTATTGAAATCGTTTTTTTCTTCTTCGGTTAATTCTTTGAATTTATTTTTATTAATCGTCAAATGCCCAACCATTCCCGCAAGCGCGCATGCTAAACTTCCAACCGCTCCCATTACGCTTCCGCCTCCTGGAGCTGGAGAAGGGGAGTCGACTTTATTAATATAATCTTCAAGTTTCATATCAATTAATTTTTCCATAATTTTTTATTCTCTTTAATTTAGATTTTAAATTTTTAATTTATTCTATATTAAAATAATAAAATTTCAAAACAAGGATTATAAATTATGTAAACTTTATTTATAACTAGATAAAAATAACTAATAATTATTAAAAGTTAAAAGAGGTCACAATTTATATTTGCAGCCTCTTTTAATTTCGATTGTTTCAAATTTATAAATAAATCTTGCGATGACCAATATACTTTATTTCAAAACTATATCTTTTGCGAACCATTTTTGAGATATTTCTGAGGCTTTTCCGTCCGCTTTCATTTCGTCCAATATTCTATCTACTTCGGACAAAAGTTGAGAGTCGGTTTTTCTAAATCCGATTCCGTAAAATTCTTCGGTTAAAGGACTATTTTCAACGACTACAAAATCGACTTTTTCTTCCGATATATAATATTGAGCGGCTACTTCGTCAATTATAACGGCGTCTATTCTTTTAGCCATTAAATCCAAAAAAGCGTTTACATTTACATCGTATTTTCTAATTTCTTTTGCCTTTTTGCTTATAGGGTCCGACTGTAAAGCCTCGTCATTACTGCCTACTTGAACTCCCAAAACTTTTCCCGCCAAATCTTCTTTTGAATTAATATCGTTTCTGTCTTTAGGTTTGACTATTATTAATCTGTTGTTAAGATAAGGTTTTGAAAAATTAATTTGCTCTTTTCTCGATTCGTTGATTGTCACTCCGTTCCAAAGGACATCGATATCGCCTTTATTCAAACTTAAAATCGAGCTTGACCAATCAATCGGTTTAATTTCGAGTTCGACTCCCATTCGAGATGCGACTTCTTTTGCCAAATCGATGTCGAAACCTACGATTTCTCCCGAACCGTCTCTAAATCCCATTGGAGCGAAAGTGTCGTCCAAACCCAAAACGAGTTTTCCCGCGTCTTTGATTTTCTGAAGCGAATTATCTTCTCCAGAGCTTTTTTCCGAGCAACCAACCGAAATTAAAATAATCGTTGCCATAACTGTAAATAAAATGATTTTTAAAATTGTTTTTAATATGGATTTCATTTTTACCGTCCTTTAAAAAATTTTTTTATTAAATTTAATAAATTTTAATTACTATATATTGTATTACTATTTGTAAAAATTTCAAGGCTTTTGTTGTAATAAATTCAAAAACAAATTCAAATCTTCTTTATTCGTTATTTTGATATTATTAGAGGAACATTCGACTATTGCGACTTTTCCCGCATAAGCGCTGTAAATTTCCGCGTCGTCTGTGGCTATTTTTTTTCCTAATCTTTTTTTATATTTTACATCGCTCATATATTTTTCCATTGCCATCATATATCTTCTGAAATTAAACGCTTGAGGAGTCGCCGCTCTATAAATAAAATTTCTGTCTATAGTTTCGATAATATTTTTTTTTGAATCGACTTTTTTTATCGTGTCGACTACTTTTGAAGCCAAAATTACGGCGTTTTTTTTAACTACATTATCGTATAATTCTTTAATTTCTTTTTTTGAAACTATCGGGCGAACTCCGTCATGAATAAAAACAAAATCGGTGTTAATATTATTTTCTTTTATAAATTTCATCGCGTTATAAACGGAATAAACTCTTTCGCTTCCGCCTTCGACATAACTGATATTTTCGCCATTTAATAAATTTTTATTGATAATTTTTTTTATATTATTTAAATCCTCTTTCAAACTCGCTATTATAATATTATCGAATTTGAATTTAAGCATTGACTCCAAAGTGTAAATAAAAAGCGGTTTATTATTTATTTTTACAAACTGCTTCTTTATTTTTCCAAGAAATCGTTTCGAGCTTCCAGCTATAAGCAAAATTAAAGTTTTCTTAATCATTATTATCTCTTTTATTTTTATTTTTTAATTCTTCAATTTGTTTTTGACGAGCGATTTTTCTCTCTTCTCTTAATTTCAATCTGTTTTCTACCCGCTCTTTAAGTTTTTCTTTATCTTTGATTTTTTTCTCTTCTTTTTCTTTTCTTCTCTCTTCCAAATATTTTTTTCTTTCTTCATTCCAAATATTTTTTTCTTTCTTCA
>NZ_SJDU01000727.1 GCF_005518285.1 Brachyspira catarrhinii
TACTAGAGTCGACATTTCTATTTTTTTATTCCCGTAATAGTAAGAATGAAGAGCCGATTGATAATAAACCGAAACGGCTTCGGCGGTGCTAACGACTGAATTTAATTCCTGTATTTTAGCGTTTTCAAAACTTTTTCCGCTTCTTAATTCGCTAAAAGTCGTAGCCAAAACTTCCACGACATCGTTTTCTACCGTTATGTCAATATCGGCAAGCTCGAATAAACTTTCGCATTGATTTTTTATAATTTCCGCTTCGATTTGAGGATTTTTTATCGGTTCTACCGTTTCAAAATTGAATCTTCTTTTTAGCGCGCTGCTCATTTCGTTTATGCCTTTGTCTCTCGTATTTGCCGTGGCTATTATATTGAATCCCGCTTTTGCAAAAAGTATAGAATTCTGCTCGGGAATATTCAAAATTTTATCGCTCAATATACTTATCAAAGAATCTTGAATTTCCAAAGGGCATCTCGTAATTTCCTCGAATCTCGTTATCAATCCTTTTTCCATTCCTATATAAACGGGAGAAGGAATCAAAGCTTCTTTTACGGGAGATTTTATGAGAGCTTTCGGAGGATACGCTCAAAGTTG
>NZ_SJDU01000728.1 GCF_005518285.1 Brachyspira catarrhinii
AAAAAAATTACAATCTTATTATGCTTTTTATCTTTACTCGCTTTTATAAGTTGCAATAATGAAGGCTCAACGGGAAGCGAAGTAGGAGGCGGAAGTGGTGCTGAAGCTGGCGGAGGTTCTGGAACTGGAAGCGAAACTAGTGGAAGTGGTAGCGGTTCTGGAAGCGGAGGACAAACGGCATCATCTTCTTATGTCGGCACTTGGCTTGACTCAAAAGATAATAAGGAGATTATGACTATAAATTCGGACGGTTCTATAACTATTGACGGCATTGGAAAAGTTACCAATATAACAAAAAAGAGCGATACAAATTTTGTTATGCAATATGATGAAACACAGCATGGAGTATCCGTTACAATTATATACGATATAAAATTTTCAAATAGTAATTCTGGAACTATAGATGTTACAACTATAGCTTCTGAAAAAACAACTCCGTCAGGCACGATTAATATCGTTAAAAAATAATAAAATAATTAAAGCGAAAATTACCGAGTCTTTTTAGACTCGGTTTTTATTTAGTCATTGCGAGGCTATGCCAAAAATACACAGCGTGAGGCGAAGCAATCCAAATAAAATAGCAATATA
>NZ_SJDU01000729.1 GCF_005518285.1 Brachyspira catarrhinii
CCGCCTACGGCTAAGCCTCCTAAACCTAAAAAGCCTGCTTTTAATTTACTGCCTGCCATTTTCATTAGGTTCATTTTTTGATAGCTGTTATTAAGCAGTTTATTTTGTTCTTTTAGGGCTTTATTTCCTTTAGCTAAGTCATCATTAAAACCGTCAAATGCTTTATCTAATTTCTTAAAAGTAGGGCTGTTTTTTAAGTCTTCAAATGATTTGCTGAAATCATTAAACTCTTTACTTCCTTTTAAATCCTCAAATGCTTTGTTCAAATCAGTAAAACTTTTGCTGAAATCATTTTTACTTAATTCTTCAAATGCCTTATTTAAATCTTCAAAACCTTTCGCAAAATCGCTTGTTTTCAAATCTTTAAATGCTTTATTAAGCTGTTCATAAGGATTTTCTTTTATAACTTCTTTAAAAGAATCAGACATTGCTTTAAAATTGCCGTCTTTCAAAGAAAAACCGCTCAAATTAGCTTTTATTTTTTCAGACATTTTTAATGCTTTCTCTAAAGCACTTAAATCAAATCCTATAGAATAAAGTTCGCTCATTCTTTAATATCCTTTTTAGCTAAAATAATTAAGTCCCT
>NZ_SJDU01000730.1 GCF_005518285.1 Brachyspira catarrhinii
TGTTTTTATTCTTCATCCCGAGCAGGTTGCCGCGTTAATAAATATATTCAAAACCCAACTTACGAGTTTAGGATTTTTATTTTTAATTCCAGGATTATTTCAAATATTCAAAAAAAATAAATTTATCGGAATATTTTCGGTATTCGGACTTTTAAGTTTTTCAATTTCGCTTATGGCTTATACGAATCCGCCTCCAAGCGTTAGAACTTTGTCTTTTGTCGAAGTGTTTTTTCTTCCCGCTACTTTGTATATGATGGTTATAATCGGTTTCGGCATCCAATGGTATATTGAATATTTTAACGGCAATATAAAAAATGTATTTAAAAATCCTTCAAAAGAGGAAATTATAAATTCTTTTAAAAGCGGACATGCGCTTTCTTTAATAGTCGTTTTGATTATAATGATTCCAATATTTATAAATAATTTGAGCAGAAATAACAATTCAAAAGATTATAGCAATCATGATTATTCTTATAATATGATGAACTCTCTCCCCGATAACGCGATATTCGCGACCGAAGGCGGAGACAATCAGGTATTCGGACTCGTTTATTATACGATGGTTGAAAGAAGAAGACCAGATTT
>NZ_SJDU01000731.1 GCF_005518285.1 Brachyspira catarrhinii
TTATTTTCGCCTACTATAATTTTATTTATAGCCATAGTAATTTCCGCTTTATCGGGTTTAATATTTTCTTTACTTCATGCATACGCCTCGATTAATATGAGCGCCGACCAAGTTATAAGCGGAACGGCGTTAAATATATTTGCGCCAGCATTTGCAATATATGTTACGAGAGCGATTCAAACGGTTCAACAAATTTCTTTCGTAAATAATTTTAGAATAGAATCTATTCCAATTTTAGGAAGCATTCCTATTATAGGAAATTTATTATTTAAAAATGCCTATATAACGACATATTTGGGATTCGTTATTTTGATTCTGTCATGGTTTGCACTTTATAAAACGAGATTCGGTTTAAGATTAAGAAGTTGCGGAGAGCATCCTCAAGCCGCCGATTCGGTTGGGATAAATGTTTATAAAACGCGTTATTTTGGAGTGGCAATTTCTGGCGCATTGGCGGGAATCGGAGGGTTGGTATTCGTTATTCCCACTTCGACAAATTTCAACGCCACGGTTGCTGGATACGGATTTTTGGCTTTGGCGGTTTTAATATTCGGGCAATGGAAACCTATGAGAGTTCTTTATGC
>NZ_SJDU01000732.1 GCF_005518285.1 Brachyspira catarrhinii
AAAAACGGTTTGATAACGACTATAGGAATAGGAGGAAGCGCCACGAACGATTGCGGAATTGGAATGGCTAACGCTTTGGGATATAAATTTTTTGACTCAAACGGAAACGAACTTGAAGCAATAGCGGAAAATATGATTAAAATTGCAAAAATAGACGATTCAAATGTCTATAAAAAAATTTTCGATGTAAAAATAAATGTAGCCTGCGATGTAAAAAATCCTCTTTACGGAAAAGACGGAGCGACTGCAATTTACGGAAGGCAAAAAGGAGTGACGGAAGAAAGTTTCGATTTATTGGATAACGGATTAAAAAATGTCGCAAGATTGGTAAAAGAAAAATTTAATAAAGAGATAGATTATATAGAAGGTTCGGGAGCGGCGGGAGGATTGGGCGGAGGTTTGATAGCCTTTTGCAAAGCCGAATTAAAAAGCGGAATAGACGCCGTGTTGGATATTGTGGATTTTGAAAACGAAATAAAAGATGTTTCGCTTATAATAACGGGCGAGGGGGCGATAGACGGACAAACCAAAAAAGGAAAAGTTCCCGTAGGAATAGCGAAAAGATCGAATAATATTCCCC
>NZ_SJDU01000733.1 GCF_005518285.1 Brachyspira catarrhinii
CGTTGCTTTTTATAGGAATAGTTTTATTTTTGATTCATAAAGACAGATATATAGAGCATATAGAAACTTCTTTTATTTCGATATTCGTATTTTTATTTTTGCTTTTTATAGGAGGTTTCGGATATTATAGATTTATTATGAATTACGAGGCTTATTTATATTTTCCTCCTGGAGTGGCTTCAAACGATTCCATATTTTCAATATTATTCAAACCTTTTTCAAATCCAGATATAATCGGCGACATATTTACCGCTTTGGCAAACGGTTCTTATTTGCGTCCCGATATGATACAGAATTTAAAAGCGCCTTTCTATCCGACTTTATATAAAGGAATGTTTTTGGTTTTATGGGCTTTATTTTTAGTTTTGGCTTGGTGTTTGATTTACAGATATTTATTATGCAAAATGGATAAATTCAATAAAGACAACGATTTTATAACGGGAATATCGATAACTTATTATAAAATGCTTTTGATGTTGGCTGTCGGAGTTATGATTTACGCCTACATGCCGATAAGGGCGAGAGCTTTGCCTCCTTTGAATTGGGGACAATTAAACGAACCTTCTGGCTGGGAAAATT
>NZ_SJDU01000734.1 GCF_005518285.1 Brachyspira catarrhinii
ATGCCTTTTAATCTCAAGAAACTTAAACGAAAACTTTTATTAACTACCTGAAGTAACTTTATTTAAAGCGCCTTCATATACGGCTACCACAGTATCGCTCATTCCTGAACCGCTATATGCTGGACTATAAAGTTTAAAATGATATTCAACCGTTGCTGTTGTTGGATTAGCGGCGTTATCAAGAGTTATTTATATATATATCGTATAAGTTGTTCCGTCTTCTAACACTTCTTCCACACTTGTTTCCACTACATTAGGATTAGAACTATCGGGACAAAGTAATTGTTTTGGAGGGACTATATAACTACATCCAGCATTATTACCCTCTATTGATAATGAAAAATTATCAGCCATAACCAGAGCATCCACTTGTTCTTTTGTCCATCCATCTCCAGATATAGATATGTTGTTAAGCGTGCCTGAAAATTCGGCATTTCCAACAGTCGCAGGACTACCAGAAGCTGTTGGTATAGAACCTCCAGAACCTCCGCCATTTCCGCCTCCCGTTTTGTCTTCATTCTTACAGCTTATAGATAAAGCCATAACTAAAGCTCCTACGACCATGTAGGTAAATA
>NZ_SJDU01000735.1 GCF_005518285.1 Brachyspira catarrhinii
TAATAATGCAAATAAAACAGGATCAAGTTATAATAACTCAAATAATGATAATACCGAACAAGGCGGAACTTCATCAACAGATAATAATAAAGAGTGGCTAAATAAAATTTCTGGAAGAAATGTTCAAAATAGTAATGTAAATTATGAATTTGATTCAAATGGAAATATAATTGTTAATAGTGAAAAAAGATGGACATTTGTAAAATATTTAGGAAATGATAAAGCATTATATTCTGAAGATATAGATCCTAGTGATATGTTGTTTAATGAACCATCAGATAAAATAGAGAAAATATATGGTATTTTAACAATAATGCCTCCAAATGATAATATTTATTTTCTTGACGGATATAAAAGCACAAGCTGGACAGAAAAATATAGAATATCTATAACAGCATTTGTTAATGAAAACGGTAATGAGCCAGAAAATGCTGACTGGAATCAATATCCTCATATGACAGAAAATGATTTGGATACTACTAAAAAAGGTGATAACTGGGGATATTTAAATCCTGTAAAATAAATTGTTAATTAAAAAACTCAAAAGGTATTAGCTTAATTTATAGGTTAATAC
>NZ_SJDU01000736.1 GCF_005518285.1 Brachyspira catarrhinii
TCTTTTCATAACAACTTCTATACTATTAGGCAAATCTCCTATAGTTCCTTTTCTTTTATCGGCAAAGGCAATCAAGTCTCCGTTTGTTAGCTGTATCAAAGTGGGAATCCTATAATAATTTCCTGCCGAAATATAAGGAAACACCTCAACTTGAGTAGGTCTAATAATAGTATTGGTTACATCTTTACCTATCTCTCCTTTATATCCCGGTCCCCCTTCTTCTATAGTTCCGTTTCCTCCTCCTTGATTGTTGATATTAGTAAAAGAGATGCCGTCTCCCAAAGGATGCTTGCAAGCCCACATCAAAATTCCAGAGATAACGATAATCGCAATCAAAGGAATAAAGAAATATCTTTTTCGCATAACTATACCTCCGCTTACTTAATATTTTAAAACTTTACGCTCGTATCCGTATTATAATTTATACTTTCCGCTCCGCCCGTAAGCCAATATAAATTAAATCTCTTAAAATACATATCCCCGTTATCTTCCGTCAAAGTGGCAATAGTTCCGTCTGGTAAAACCGTTATAGCGGGATAGCCGTTTGCCTTTGCGGTTGCTT
>NZ_SJDU01000074.1 GCF_005518285.1 Brachyspira catarrhinii
GCTATCGGCTCTTTGGTCGAATTGTCCGGGCAAATATTCGGTTGAAAAAATAAAAGCGTTTTCTAAATTGGCTTCGTTTAATTCTTTATAAATATTGTCAATCTGCGGTTCTGCGAAAACGGTTTTTATGGAATAATCGAAAATTTTTTTTGAAATATTTTCCGCATCGTATCGGTTAAAAATTCTTATTTTAGTTAATCTTTTTATTCTGAGAAATTCGGTTATATCGGAATATAAAGCCTTCGCTTCGTTATTAAAATTTTCTTTTTTTTCTACAAATATTCTATAAACCATTTTAATTATTCCTATTTTTTATTTTATATTTCGATTTTTAACTTCCCTTTATTTTAATCAACGCTTTCGCTCCAATATCTCTCCTATAATAAGCGCCTTCAAAAGAAATTTGACTTGCGTCTTCATAAGAGAGTTTAATCGCTTCTTCCAAATTATCCGCGATATTGGTTATTCCCAAAACTCTGCCTCCGTCAGTTAAAAGTTTTTCGTTTTCTTTTTTGACTCCCGCAAAATAAACTCTCTCTAAAATATTTTTTGGAATATTTATTTCAAATCCTTTTTCGTATGAGGAAGGATAACCTTTGCTCGCCATGATAACGCAAGCCGCCGATTTATTTTCAAATTCGACTTTTGCTTTATCCAAAGTTCCGTTTGTAGTCGCAATCATAATATCAAGCAAATCGCTTTTTAGTAAAGGCAAAACAACCTGCGTTTCTGGGTCTCCGAATCTGCAATTATATTCTATGACTTTAGTTCCGTTTTTTGTAATCATGAGTCCGAAATATAAACAGCCTTTAAATGTTCTGCCCTCTTCGTTCATTGCCGAAATCGTTGGAATAAAAATTTTTTCAAAACATTCTTTCGATATTTCTTCCGTGTAATAAGGATTTGGAGCGATTGTTCCCATTCCGCCCGTGTTTAATCCAGTATCTCCGTCTCCGATTCTTTTATGGTCCATAGACGAAATCATTGGAATTATAGTTTTGCCGTCCGTGAAAGCTAAAACGGAAACTTCCGCTCCTTCCAAAAATTCTTCCGCTACTATTTTGTCTCCCGCTTTTCCAAAAACTTTATCTTCCATAATATTTTTTATCGCGTCAAAAGTGTCTTCTTTATTTTCCGCAATAATAACTCCCTTGCCGAGAGCGAGTCCGTCCGCTTTAATTACAATGGGAAACGAAGCGGTTTTCAAATATTCAATCGCTTTTTCAGAAGAGTCGAATGTTTCGTATTTTGCGGTTGGAATATTATATTTTTTCATCAAATTTTTCGCGAAAACTTTGCTTCCTTCGATAATCGCCGCTTTTTTATTCGGTCCGAAACTTGGAATTCCTTTTCCTTCCAAAGCGTCAACGAGTCCCAAAACGAGCGGGTCATCGGGAGTTACAATTGCATAATCTATTTTATTTTTAGAGGCAAATTCCATTATCGCATTTATATCGGTCGCCTTAATGTCTACGCATATCGCGTCATTTTCAATTCCGCCGTTTCCAGGTAGCGCGTAAATTTCCGATACATTTTTATTTTGTTTTATTTTTTTTATCACGGCATGTTCTCTTCCGCCGCCTCCTATAACTAAAATTCTCATATTCTCATCCGTTATTTCATTTTTATTTTTAATTTATTATTTTTTAATTTATTTAATGATGAAACAATCTCATTCCCGTGAAAGCCATAACCATATTATATTTATTACATCGTTCTATAATAATATTATCTTTTATAGAGCCGCCGGGTTGCGCAATATATTTTACTCCGCTTTTTTTCGCTCTGTCTATATTATCATAAAATGGAAAAAATGCGTCCGAGCCTAAAGAAACTTCGTCAATTTTATTAAGATATTCTTTTATTTCGTTTTCTTTAAATGGCGCGGGTTTTTTGGTAAAATATTTTTGCCAAATTCCTTCTTCGCAAACATCCTCTTCGTTTTTATTTATATAACCGTCTATAATATTGTCTATCTCGGGACGGCTTAAAGAATCTTTAAACGGAAGATTTAAAACATTTTCATGCATTCTTAAAAACCAAGTGTCCGTCTTATTTCCCGCAAGACGCGCGCAATGTATTCTCGATTGCTGTCCCGCTCCGACTCCTATAGCCTGTCCGTCATAAGAATAACAAACGGAATTCGATTGAGTATATTTTAAAGTAATTAAAGATATTATCAAATCTCTAATTGCGGTTTCCGTTAAATTTTTATTTTCCGTTACGATATTTGAAAGCAAATCTTTATTTATTTTGAAGTCGTTTCTTTTCTGCTCGAATGTTATTCCAAAAACGTCTTTACTTTCGTCTTCCATCGGAATATAATTTTTATCTATTTCCATAATATTATAATTTCCTTTTTTTTTGGATTTCAATATTTCCAAAGCTTCTTTCGTATAACTCGGTGCTATAATTCCGTCAGACACTTCTCTCGAAATAAATTTTGCCGTAGTTTTGTCGCAAGTATCCGAAAGCGCTATAAAATCTCCGAAAGAACTCATCCTGTCCGTTCCTCTCGCTCTTACATAAGCGCAGGCAAGAGGCGAATCGTCCAATCCTTCAATATCGTCCGAAAAACATGATTTTTTTAATTCTTTTGTAAGAGGAATTCCAATAGCCGCGGATGTCGGGCTTACATGCTTAAAAGAAGTCGCCGATGGAATCCCAAGCGCTTCTTTAAGTTCTTTCACAAGTTGCCAACCGTTGAAAGCGTCCAAAAAATTAATATATCCGGGATTTCCGTTCAATATTTTAACGGGAAGTTTGTCCCCGTCTTTCATAAAAATTCTTGCGGGTTTTTGATTCGGATTGCATCCGTATTTTAATAAAATTTCTTTCATTATTTATTCTCCTTAAATTATATAATATATAAGTTATAAATCACAATGTATTTTTATTTATAATTTTATCGACTTTTTCTCCCGACTCCAAATCTATATAACGAACGAATAAAGAAATTTTATTATCTTCATTTAGAGCGTTTCAAATTTTACTTGCAAATTCGTCCATATCGTTTGGAATTTTGATTCTTTTCGGTTCGCCGTAAAACGGAGGAAGCGGATTTCCATCGCCAGAGTAAGTATGTATAAAGCGTCCTTCCCCGCATAAAGACTCGTAATCGAATATGTATTTATCGCAAGCCGTTCCTTTTTTATCGGCGCTTTTTAAAATACTCATTTTATAAGAAAAATCATTATTTTTAAAATATAATATTCCGCTTATTCTTGCCGTAAAGTTCGGAGCGTCTGGTTCAAATTTTCTAATTTTTAAAGATTCGGAAAAATCTATTCCTTTTTTTAATCCTTCGTATATCGTATCAGTGTGGTCGCCGTTGGTTATTATTAATTTATTTTTATATTCTCTTAAAGCTCTGTAAATTATAAGTTCGGGATTAATCGTTTTATTTTTATCGAAAGGTTCGGTATATAAAACATCGTCCTTAAAAGAAAAAATCCTATTTCTACTGTTTTCGCTTCTGCCCATAATAAAATATAAAATAACGGCATTTTTACCGTCTTCGCTTTTCCCTATAATTATTCCTCTTCCCAAATAAGAATTCTCTTTTAAAATTTTTTCTAAATTGTTTATTTCGTAAGTATTCAATTTATTTTTCCTCCAAAATATTTTTTAAAATACATTTGCAAACTTTTTCTACCGACTGCGGAAGTATAATCCATTCGGCAAATTCCATGACTCTTTTTTGCAATTTTTCCGCCGTGTCGTCTTCGTAAACTTCGACGGCTTTTTGCATTATAATCTCGCCTCCGTCAATAATTTCGTTTACAAAATGCGTTGTCGCTCCCGTGATTTTAACTCCTTTTTTCAAAGCCTCCTCATGAACTTTAATTCCGTAAAATCCTTTTCCGCAAAACGAAGGAATAAGCGAAGGATGAATATTTATAATCCTTTTATCGTAATCTTGGACAAAATCGGCGGGCAAAATCGCGGTAAATCCCGCAAGAACTATAAGCTCGATTTTATAGAGTTTCAAAATTTCTTTTAATTTTTCTTCAAAATCTTTTTTATCTATAATTTCAAACGGAATATTATTTTTTTTAGCTCGTTTCAATGCAAACGCGTTAGAATTATTTGAAATAACCAATTCTATTTTTCCGCTTTTTAGAATTTCTTTTTTTTGAGCGTCTATGAGCGCTTGTAAATTTGTTCCGCCTCCCGAAACCAAAACGGCAATTCTTACTTTTTTATTCATTTTATTTTTCTTATTTTTTATTTTATCATTTTATATTATAATAATTTTTTCTTTATTCTCAATTATTCTTCCTATAATATAAGCGTCTTCTTTGCAAGAGTTCAAAATTTCAATAGTTTTGCTTGCGTCATTTTTTGAAACAATCAAACACATTCCTACTCCCATATTGAAAGTGTTAAACATATCTCTTTCTTTTATCTTTCCGCATTTTTGAATATAATTAAATATTGGCAAGATTTTTATATTTTTCTTTTCTATTTTGGCGCAAAGTCCGTTCGGAATGCATCTCGGAATATTTTCGTAAAAACCGCCTCCCGTTATATGCGATATTCCTTTTATTTTGATTTTCTCCAAAACTTTTAAAACGGATTTAACATAAATTTTTGTCGGAGTTAAAAGTATTTCTCCCAAAGTTTTTTTATCTAATTCTTTAACCGACTTTTTAAGATTATGATTTTCAAAAATTTTTCTAACAAGCGAAAAACCGTTGGAATGAATTCCGCTCGAAGCGAGAGCGATTATAATATCTCCTTTCTTTATTTTTTCTCCGTTAATAATTTTTGATTTGTCGACAATTCCCGTAGAATATCCCGCCAAATCGTATTCGTCTTTTAAATAAAATCCCGGCATCTCGGCGGTTTCTCCTCCGATTAAAGAGCAACCCGCCATAACGCATCCATCGGCAATTCCTTTCACTATTTCGGCAATTTTTTTCGGATAATTTTTTTCGCATGCGATATAATCCAAAAATATAAGAGGTTTTGCGCCCAAGCATATTATATCGTTTACGCACATGGCAACGCAATCGATTCCAATCGTGTCATGTTTATTTGTTAAAAAAGCTATTTTCAATTTCGTTCCGACTCCGTCAGTTCCGCTTACCAAAACTGGCTTTTTTATTCCTTTTAAGTCAAGCTCGAAAAGTCCGCCGAATCCTCCAATATCCGAAATTACTCCTTTAATATTCGTTTTCGCTATATGTTTTTTTATTAGTTCGACCGATTTGTAGCCCGCTTTTAGATTGACTCCCGCTTTTGCATAAATATCGGATTTGGAATTATTCATTTTTTATTTTCCTTATTTGTTTTATTTAAATTTTTAAACTTCAAATTATATTTTATTTTTCTTCGTCTATATGATTTATTTTCCTTTCAAAACGATTTTTATCCGTTTTAGTTGGAATTTCGGTAGGATATATTCCGTCAAAACAAGCCGTGCAGAATCCGCTTTTTTCGTCCACATAACCTATTTTTTTAACTCCTTCCAAACTCAAATAACCTAAAGAATCCGCTCCTATTTTTTTTGCTATTTCGTCAATAGTATATTTGCATGCGATTAAATTTTCTTTTGAATCAATATCCGTTCCGTAATAACATGGATTTATAAAAGGAGGTGCCGAAACTCGCATATGCACTTCTGTCGCTCCCGCGTCTCTCAAAAGTTTAACTATTCTCTCGCTTGTAGTTCCTCTCACTATCGAATCGTCTATAAGAATTACTCGCTTTCCTCTAACTACATTTGCAATCGGATTTAATTTTATTTTCACTTTATCCATACGACTCTTTACTTCGGGATATATAAAAGTTCTTCCGATATATTTATTTTTTATAAAACCTATTCCGTAAGGTATTTTTGACGCTTTGGAATATCCAAGCGCCGCGTCCAATCCCGAATCTGGCACTCCGACAACTACATCTGCCTTAACGGGATGCTCTTTTGCCAATATTTCTCCCGCTTTAATTCTAGCTTCATGCACATTTTTTCCTTCGATTATGGAATCTGGACGAGCGAAATAAACATATTCAAAAACGCATGAAGTTTGTTTTCCTTTATTGCAATGTTCTTTTATAGACTTTATTCCTTCCTTGCCGAAAACTAAAATCTCTCCTTTTTCTATATCTCTTATAAATTCCGCTCCAACCGAATCGAGCGCGCAACTTTCGGACGCTATTATATATTCTCCTTTTGAAGTTTTTCCGTAGCAAAGAGGTCTGAAACCGTTTTTATCTCTTGCGGCAATGAGTTTTTGAGGAGACATGATTATCATCGAATAAGCGCCTTTAATTTTGTTCATAGCTTTGCAAACCGCTTCTTCTATTGTGTCGGAATTGAGTCTTTCTTCTATTATAGCGTAAGATATAACTTCCGTGTCGGATGTAGTTTGAAATATAGAGCCTTTAGCTTCGAACTGCGAGCGCAATTCGTAAGAGTTGGTTATATTTCCGTTATGAGCGAGCGCCATACTTCCTTTTATATGATTTACGACTATCGGCTGAGCGTTGCTTCTTTCGTTTCCTCCCGTAGTTCCGTATCGGACATGCCCAACCGCAATATTTCCTTCTCCGAGTTTTTCTATTACATTTGGAGTAAAGACATCGTTTACCAATCCCAAATCTTTGTAGGATTTAAAAACTCCGTCATTATTAACGGCAATTCCACAGGATTCTTGTCCTCTATGCTGAAGCGAAAATAAACCGAAATATACCGTTTGAGCGATACGAGGATTTTTAGAACCGTAAATGCCGAAAACTCCGCATTCTTCTTTTATTTTAGGCATAATCTCTCCAAAAATTTAACCGATTATTCTTTTCATCATTTCTTTATAAGCTCCTTCTACATTTCCCAAATCTCTGCGAAATCTATCTTTATCAAGTTTTTCGTTTGTAGTCGCGTCCCAAAATCTGCAAGTATCTGGGGAGATTTCATCGGCAAGAACTACTTTTCCGTCTTTGAGTTTTCCAAATTCGAGTTTGAAATCTATAAGTTTTACATTTATTGAAATAAAAAATTTTTTCATCTCTTCGTTTATTTTGAAAGCGTATTTTTTTATCGTTTCAATTTCTTCTTTAGTGGCGAGTTTTAAAGCGATAGCATGATAGGAATTGATTAAAGGGTCGCCGAGCTTGTCGTTTTTATAAGAAAATTCTATAGTCGGTTTGTCAAAAACTATTCCCTCTTCGACTCCATAATTTTTGGCAAAAGAACCCGCCGAAACATTTCTAATAATCACTTCAAGAGGAATTATCGAAACCTTTTTAACCAAAGTTTCTCTGTCGGAAATTTCTTCGATATAATGAGTAGGAACTTGAGATTTTTCAAGCAGTCGCATCATATAATTTGAGACTTTATTGTTTATTAAGCCTTTGCCTTCTATAGTTCCTTTTTTTACTCCGTTGAAAGCCGTCGCGTCGTCTTTGTATGAAACGAGCAAAACTTCTGGATTATCGGTTTCAAATATTTTCTTTGCCTTTCCTTCGTATAAAAGTTTTCCTTTTGTCATTTTATTAACTCCTTTTTAATTTTTCAAAATACGATTTACAAATTTTTATCTAAAAATTTTTCGGATATCAAAACGTCTTTTCTAAGAACGGCTTCTTTATCCGAATTTCTTTTTTCTTTAAGTTTTTTTGAAAGCTCTTTATCGTTAATAGCTAAAATTTCAATCGAAAGCAAAGCGGCGTTTATTCCTCCATTTATCGCAACAGTGGCTACGGGAATTCCCGAAGGCATTTGAACTGTCGATAAAAGAGCGTCAATTCCTTCCAAATTTTGAGATTTGCAAGGAATTCCTATTACGGGGATTGTCGTATTTGCAGCAATTATTCCCGCAAGATGAGCCGCCATTCCCGCGGCCGCTATTATTACTCCAAAATTTTTATCTTCCGCATTCTTTGAAAATTCAATAGCTTTTTCGGGAGTTCTATGAGCGGAATATACATGAACCTCGAATGGAACGGAAAATTCTT
>NZ_SJDU01000737.1 GCF_005518285.1 Brachyspira catarrhinii
AGCGTGGTATTTGCGGGAGCGATTATAGCGTTCTCTCCAAAGATTCAGGCTTTGCTCGGAATAGCCGACCAGATAATAAATAAATAAAATAAATTAATTAAGATTATAATTAAAAAGCTATCGGGTTTAATTAACTCGGTAGCTTTTTGTTTATTGAAAATTTCTTTATTTTTGAAATAAAATTTATGTTCACCAAACTTTTTTGGCTACCAGCCCGCTTTAGCGCCTCCATCGTAAGATTTAGCCAAACCTTTTTTAAGGCGTCTGCCCACTGTAAGTGTCATATACTCGGCAACATCCACATCGCCAACTTTTACGCTTGCCAACAACCTAAAATATTTATCCCGTCCTAAATTGTATAAAGTTATATTTGGCTTCTGCCAGCTGTCGCCAATGGCGTCCCTTTTGGAAGCGTTAGCATTTAATAAAAGTTTTTCTAATTCTTCTTTTGCTTTTATAGCTATAGATTTTATTTCTTCTCTTTTATCGTTCAACTCTGGCGTATCAATTCCTCTTATCCGAACGGCTATCTCTTTACCAAATACATCGGGAACATTTTCTA
>NZ_SJDU01000738.1 GCF_005518285.1 Brachyspira catarrhinii
TTCTGGTTTTCTATTTGATTGAATTTTATCTTATTGAAAATATCTATCACTTTTAAATGAAAATTATCCAAGATATTTTTTCTTGGAACTATGTATTTTATAGATTTTATTAACTTAGAGTTCACAGCTTGAGCAATAGAAGAAGTACTGCCTAAACTAGAATATTTAAAATTTTTTAAATAAAAATAAGTATATTCATTTAACTTTTTATCATTTGTTTTTATATGTGCTATAGCTTCATTTGTAGTCATATCTTCACTTACTATCGATACTCTACCTATAGTTAATTTAAAACTTAATATTATGGTATCTTTTGGAACTATAACAACATTATATTTATTAACAGCCTCAGGGGTTAAATATTCTGATGTATCAAGAATATATAAACCGCTTTTACCCATATCTGATATTGATACCCATTTAATATCTTTATTGTCATAAGAAAAACATTCAACTTCTTTTCTAGGAGGAGTTTTACCTATACTTATATCAAAAACATTTGAAAGACTTTCAATTTTCCAGCCCTCTGGTATTGCCCCTAGCTCGCTTTCTATCATCTTGC
>NZ_SJDU01000739.1 GCF_005518285.1 Brachyspira catarrhinii
TCAAAAAACTCTCTTGTCAACTCCCCTCTCTTTCCTTTTACGGTTATTTTATGTCCGTCTACTTTAACTTCCACTCCCGCTGGAATCTGTATAGGTTTATTAGCCAATCTACTCATTATAATATCCCCTCATTACCAAACATAACATAAAACTTCGCCGCCGACATTCTCTTTTCTTGCCTGCTTATCCGTCATAACTCCCTTGCTCGTAGATATTACGGATATTCCGAAACCGTTTTTTACTTGAGGTATAGAATCGACCGAAGTATAAACTCTAAGTCCCGGCGTGGACACTCTTTGTATTCCTTCTATTACCGAATTTCCTTCGTAATATTTCAAATCAATTTCTATACGAAAGAAATTTTTATTCTTTACTTCAACTTTACTAAAGTCGTTAATATAACCTTCTTTTTTCAAAATTGCAAGTATATTTTCCATCTTTGTAGAAAACGGAATCGTCACATTTTCTTTTTTAGCCCTGCAACCGTTTCTGATAACGGTTAATGCATCCGCTATAGGGTCATGAACACTCATTTATAATCTCCTTAAATTCCAAAAATT
>NZ_SJDU01000740.1 GCF_005518285.1 Brachyspira catarrhinii
AAGATAGCGGCAGCAAGATGATAGAAAGCGAGCTAGGGGCAATACCAGAGGGCTGGGAGATTACTACATTGGAAAAAATATCAAAAGTAATAACTAAAGGTACAACACCTAAAAATTTTGCATCACATGGTGTGAATTATATAAAAGTTGAAAATATTTTAGATGATCATTCAATAGATAAGTCAAAATTATCTTTTGTTGATGATGAAACACATAATAATTTATTAAAAAGATCTATCATAGAAGAAAAAGATATATTATTTAGTATAGCTGGAACTTTATCAAAATTTTCTTTTGTTACAAATGATATATTACCAGCTAATACTAATCAGGCTGTATCAATTATAAGAATAGACAACAATATTGTAAACCCATTGTTTGTATTTAGCTGTTTTCTTGCTGATTTTCATAAAGAACATTGTTTTAGAAATTTGCAACAATCTGTACAGGCTAATTTAAGTTTAACAACTATTAGAAATTTAAAATTAATACTTCCATCAAATATAATATTAAAAAAATATGAAGATAAAATAATAGATATATTTAATAAAATACATATAA
>NZ_SJDU01000741.1 GCF_005518285.1 Brachyspira catarrhinii
GACCCCGGAGCTACTTCTATGTATATGATGATAAAAAATTTATTATCTATTTTATAAATTTTAATTCAATTATTTTAATATATCGTTTATTAAGGGATTATTATGGTAAGTTTAATATTTGTTTCCCATAGCAATGAACTTGCAAAAGCTACGAGTAAATATATAAAAGAAATAACAAAATCTAAAACTTCTATAGCTTTCTGCGGAGGAGTAGGAGCGGATAAAAAAGAATTTGGAACGGACCCTATAGATATTTTAAACGCGATAGAGGAGATTTATAGCGAAGACGGAGTAATAATCTTCTGCGATATGGGAAGCGCTTTAATAAGTTCGCAACTGTCAATATCAATGCTCGATGAAAATAAACAACAAAATGTAAAAATAACTTCCGCTCCTTTTGTGGAAGGAGGCGTAATAGCTTCTATACAGGCGTCTTTAAATAAAAATATAAACGATATTATTCTTGAATCTTTAGAAAGTTTATCGGGTAAAAAATCGTATGTGGAATATGAAAAAGATTTACAAAATAATCAAAATAATATAAATGAAAAATATGAGA
>NZ_SJDU01000742.1 GCF_005518285.1 Brachyspira catarrhinii
ATTTAAATAATCAAATAAATATTTTCAAATTATACAATATTTAAAAAATTTGTCAATAGTTTATTTTAATTTTTTAAATATCAATATCGCTAAATTATATAACATTTAAAATTTTTGTCAACTATTTATTTGACTTTTTTCAAACATTAATTAATTAAAAATATTATACAACTTTTTAAAATTATGTCAATAGCAATTAATTTAAATATTTTTTTAATTTACGAATAGATTATAGCATGTTAAAAAAACATGTCAACGGTTAAAATAAAAATTCAAAGCCTCTTTTGAAGACTCGAATGCGATTTTGTCGAAGTCGATATTTTCTTTTTCTATAAATACGACCTCCAAAGCGTCATCGGAAGGTTTTACTTCTGGAATATAATCCAATTTCGCGTAAAAATAAATGTCGGAGGTAACATACATCGTTCCTTCGTAAATGTATTCGTTGCTTCCGCTCATAAGAAAATTAACTTTATCCAATTTTATCGCCGTTTCTTCGAATAATTCTCTTTTGACGGAATCCTCTATTCTTTCGTAATGCTCGCAAAATCCGCCG
>NZ_SJDU01000743.1 GCF_005518285.1 Brachyspira catarrhinii
TAAGCCATAGTTATCCTATTTGCTGGCGATGTAAAAATCCTTTGATATTCAGAGCTACAGACCAATGGTTTATGAATATGAAGCATGACAATATTGACGAGAGAACGGTTAAATCGCTTGAAAATATAAAATGGTATCCAGTTTGGGGACATGAAAGAATGAAAAAAATGCTCGATAATCGTCCCGATTGGTGTTTGTCTCGTCAGCGCTCATGGGGAGTTCCTATTCCAGCTTTCTATTGTAAAAAATGCGGTAAAACTTTATTAACGGCAGAGTCGACAAAACATTTTGCAGAAATCGTAAAAACTAAAGGAATGGATGTCTGGTTTGAATTAGAGCCGAAAGATTTGCTTCCAGCGGGGACGAAATGCGAATGCGGATGCGAGGAATTTGGAAAAGAAGAGGATATACTCGATGTTTGGTTTGATTCTGGAGTCTCTTCTTTCGCTTCTCAAAAAACGAATAAAGATTTGGAAGGAAATTTTCCCGTTGAAATATATTTGGAAGGAGGCGACCAATATAGAGGATGGTTTAAAGCCTCAATCTGGCCAT